>CANROW010000001.1 GCA_947632345.1 uncultured Bacilli bacterium
ACACTACAATCCCTAGTCCACTTATTAATAGTTTGTCCCGCATCTTTTCACTTCCTCACACGACTTAAAATATCGTATAATACCTAATATTCTGCGATAGAATTAAGGTAGTTTGCTAAATTATTAATACATAAACGCTTTTGATCAATTGTTGAATGAACATATATATCTAATGTAATACGATAAGAGGAGTGTCCCAATATTTCACTTAAAGTTTTTATATCCATACCTGATTCAATACCTCTAGTCGCAAAAGTATGTCTCAAAGTATGAAAATTAAGATTTCTGATTTTACATTTTTTTAGGGCATTTTCAAAATACTTTTCATATACCCTTGTGTCTTTAAACGATAAGCTGTTGGTTAAAACATAAAACTCATCATTGGATTTAAATTCTAACAAAAGATCAACTAAAAAATTTGGTAAAGGAATGACTCGCCTTGACGAATCACTTTTAGGCGTTGATATAATTTTTTTAGTTTTATTAATACAATTATTATCATTGTTTTTAATGCGCTGAACTGTTCTATTTATACATATCGATTTATTACCAAAGTCAATATCTTGCCATTTTAATCCACATATTTCACCAAGTCTAATTCCTGTATATAAACAAATTAATAATCCTATCGTTCTAATGTCCTTTTTTGTTTTTAAATATTGTTCTAAACGTTCTTGTTCATTTTTGGTTAGATAATCAATTTTTGATTTGGGTTTTTTAATCTTTATCTCCAAATTATCTATTTGTTTGCGCATTTTTCTTTCAACTCCATATTGAATAGAACTTTTAATTACGTAAGCTAATGTCCTCTGTGTTGATAAAGATAATTTGCTTATTTTATCATTTTTAAAAAAATTTATAATATGTTTACAATTAATTTTTTTATAAACATAATCACCCATTAATGGATCAATATACAATTTAATTAAAGTATAGTATTTAGTATAACTTTGTTCCTTAATTATATCTTTTCTTTGCTCTAACCAATCAAGCAAAACCTTTGAGTATTTTTCTTTTTTTGATTTTAAATATTTCATAAATATTTCTCCTTTCTTTTAAAATCTTTTATATTTTACATGAAATTTAAATTTTTGTATTTTAATGTTGCTTTTTGTCGATTTTTGTACTATATTTTTAATTGTAGAGTAGGTACAATATCGTAGAATATTAGGTATTCTATGATATTTTTTTATAAAAAAAATAATTGAAATAAATCAATTACTTTTTTTTCATTTTTATAAATATTATCTTTTGAAGAAGAATACCAATTATGATAAACAGATATGAATAATATGTTAAAACAGCATTATTAATGTAACGAATCATTACGAAATAAATAAGAATCATATCTATTATAAATAAAATATTTGATATTATTCTTTTAAAAACATTTTTTTGAAAGAGAATTTTTTTATTGAGATATATCATAAGATAAAAAAAGAAGCCATATATAATAGATAAAATAATCGTTAATATTTGTTCTTTTAGTGCCATTATTTAAATAATCTACTTATAATACTAGTATCCTTTTCTTTATTTTTAACATTTTCAATATAAGCCATACTATTAATTTGTCCTTTAATTGAAACAGTTTGTTGCATTGTATCTAACTTTAATAACTCTAAATCTTTTCCTTTAACAACTAAGTATCCCATAACTGTATCCATTAAGAATTCTTCGCTATCAAAGTTATCAATTTTTTTAACCCCTGTTACAAGCATATTTTTTCGTTCAACTAAATTAATTGTGTGATTATGACCATCAATACTATTTTCCATACATATAACCTCCTAAAAAATTATATGTATCAAAAATTTTTTTATTAAAAATATTTAAATGAAAAAAGACCTTGCGGTCTTATTCTTCCTCTTGATCATCAGAAGGTTCTTCTGCTTTTTCATAAGCATCAAAAATTGCTTCTTCAAACATAGTACGAACTTGTGGATTAATTGGATGAGCAATATCGCGATATCCACCAGTAGCTGTCTTTCTGCTTGGCATAGCAATAAACAAACCATTGTCTCCTTCAATAATTCTAATGTCATGTACTGCAAAACTATCATCAATTAATACTGATGCAATTCCTTTCATACGAGAACTGTCCTTATTGATTTTACGTACATTTACAGATGTAATCTTCATTCTGTTATCCTCCCTCTTAAAGTATCTAACTTTATAATTTAATTTTATGCTTTTGCTTTATAAAAGTCAATATATATTTAACTATTATCCTTAATCTCTATATTATTTATCAAGACATCTGAATAACTAAAGCTCTTTTTGATATTCTCAGTCTCAACTACAAAAATATAATTATATGACTCGACAATTGTTCCATCAAATTCTTCTATTTGATTTCGTGAGCCATTTATTTTAAAATGCAATTTTTGATTTTTTAGACCTTCTATTTTATTTTTCACTTTTTCTATATTCATCTTGGATACCCCTTATACATAGTTCCATTCGTAATAATACCACCAACTCCTTCTTCCTTATATTTGGTTCTTTCAATAATATCAATCAAATTGATTGGGGAACTTCGATCTGATAGAGCAATAGATGAAGCAATAATAGCTGGATCAAGGGCATGAATATTTACCCTTTTAGGACTACTGGCAAAATTGGCCCCGTTCTTGATGAGTTCTTCATAATTTGACTGACACGCTCCAGCTACAATAATTAATCTTTCTTGATTTTCTTCATATTTTCTAGCTTCTTGAATAGCTCTAATAAAATTATCACTATTTTTATATGTAACTTTATCATCACGATTATACATAGCGTCGTGTCCAGTTATAACTAAAATATTTGGTTTGAATTTAGTTAAATAATTTTCAACTTCATATGCAATATCTTGTTCCTTAATTTTCACCCCATATGCCATAATTTTTAAATCTTTATAAAATTTCATACATCGCTCAAGATATTCATCGTCACCATCAATATGTAAGATTTTACCAGGTAAATAAAAATACTCACTCCGATCTAACATAATTTCTTCTTTCATTCTCGTGATGCTATCACCATCATTCTCTTCAATATTTTCTGATGATGCAATTACTAAGTCTTCGACTTCACTATCCGCATAAAGCCTTATATCTTTCCCTTTTAGATAGGCTATTCTATCTTCAATTCGCACTATTTCAAAGACGACATCATTGTTATGAGATTTTCTAGTGACTAAATCACCAATATTAAAAAGCATATAATCATCTCCACAAAATTATATGCTTTTCTTTTTTTAAATATTTGTAATTAAACTTTTTTATCCATCTTTAAATTAAAAAGTAAACGTAAAGATTTACAAGCAACTTTTTAATAATACTATCCAAAATTAAATTTATTTACCCTTTCCGCTCTCTTCAATAACAAATTCTTCTTCACCACAGGCATTTGCGCGAACATCGTGGTATTTATCAAAGGTTATCAAACCGAGAGATTCTTGATAACCATAGATTGGCGCTAAAGCATTAAACATCAATACTCTCATTGTTTTACCATAATCGTCAACACTCATTCTAAAAGAATTACAACTCGTTTTGAACATCTGAAACACCGTATTACTTAGAAAAGAATAGGCATCTTCGCCTTGACAATAGGTTGCAGTTATTTGACTAGAATTGCTAGCGTCACAAAAGCGTTGACGAACAGTTAAATCATTATCAATACGCCACTTATCTAATTGTTCTTGTCCCAGAGTTGTTTCCAATGTTTCAGCAATTAATATCTGAGTTGCACTATAGGAAGATGGAACATAGCCAATTGCATTAAGTTTAGATAAAGCCTCACGATAAGAATCACAACGTAATAATTTAGTTATCATATCTTGAGTAGTTTTTTCATTTATTATTTCTTCAACAATGATATCATCTTCTGATATATGTTCAACCTTTACCTTATCACCACTGTTTTGAAATTCCAAAATTTCTTCATACATACCATGCTTACAAAATAAACAATTTTCCTCTTTTTTATAAATAGGATTTTGCATCGCAAAGGCATGGTTAAGTTCATGCAAAAAATAAGGCATATTAATACTTGTTCCGAATAAAGCACGATATTCATCCTCATGATAGCCTTTAATATCAGCAACAACTAACCATCTTTTTTCAGAAGTAACATTCATATTTTCATCATATACAGGAGAAAAGCAATAAGCAGCACCTGGATCACGTTCACTCTCATATGGATCAGTTTTAGCTTCTTCTACGTGATGATTATCTTCGCCGGTCATTTCCCTTTCTATTTCAGCAAAATGTTTAGCAGACATATCATCAGTTGCAAAAATTCTGACATTATCAAAAAGTTTATATACTTCATCAGTACGATCTTTATATCGCTCCAACATTAAAGGAAGTGCTAACTTAATAGCTATGTTTAAATCCTCACTGTAACAATATTTTTGACAAATACCATCAACAAATTCATTAGGATTCATTTTATCACCTATTTTAATTATACCATATGCTTCTTTTTAATCCTCATTTTTATTACTCATTTGACATTAATCATGTCTATTTGATCCTTCCTATATTTTTAATTAATATCTATTATCTCTTTAAAATAAAAATTATATTAAAATTATTGCTTTACAGCCTTTCAATTTATAAGGATTTACCCACATAACATTGTTTACTTCTTCTTTTTAAATTTTAACTTTATTAATTTGAATATCATATCGAAAATATTGGGGAAACCTTTATAATATCTTAAAGTACTATTTCTAAAGTTCTTTTAGTTACTTAAGAACATGTCAGCCTTTTCTAATGCACGCAATATTTTTAAAAGAAATCACAAAATATTTTACTTTTTTTAATTTATTAAATTGTTTTTTTCTTATAAATAAAAGTGTTTAAAGGAGTTACTTAATTTGATGTCACCATCATGATATAAAATCTTGCCAAACACATCTAAAATTGAATAGAATTTCTGATTCCAGATATTAATGTCCTTTGCACTATAGGCATAGAATCGTAATGTAAAAATAGATGTATTATCAAAACATCAATTATTATCATTACTTTGAATATTATTAGTATTTGCATTACTATTATTACTTAGATTATTATCAGGGGTTTCAAAGCTAACATTATTATTACTACTTAAGTTATTATCAGGACTTTCAAGGCTAGCATTGTTATTACTGCTTAGATTATTATCAGGATTTGTATTACTAGCATTATTATTGTTGTTATCATTATTATTGTTATTATTTTTACCCTTCAACTTTTTCATTGTTTCTTTAAAGGCAACAATGAAGCCCAAAGGGAAACCAGTAAAAAATGCAAGTCCCCAAAAACTAAAACCATCTGCACCACTACCCAATGGGATTCCTAAAAACTTTGCTAACAAAATTACTGCGAACGTAGATAAAATCGCTATACTATAAAATATAAAATAAAAATATATAGCTCCTGATAAAGCCATACCTAAATGATATATTATACCTTTATTACTATCATCTTGTACATTTAACAGACATATTAAAAAAACTATCACAAACATAACTATCACTCCTAAAACAACCATTTTAATTAATCATACCATCTCTTATCCTATTTTTATTATATTTTAACAAAACTCAATATTCAATAATTATAAATTATCTATTTGTAAACAATTGTAAAAACCTAAGGATGAGTAGCATTCATATTTTTTAATAAAAAACTCGTTGTATTATGTCTGTATTAATTTAATAATATTAATTCGTCTTATAAGTATATTTATAATTAGCATTGTAAAAATAAAGATAATGATAAAACATAATAAACAATTAGTAATAGTTATTAAGTTAATTGACAAAAAATCTTTAAATAATATTTGAATTATACCAATAATAAACATACTTGGAACGCAAGCAAGAAGTAATAATTGAATTGAATAAGTAAAAATTAATATAGATATTTTCATATTTGAAAATCCAAAACTTTTCAAAAGAGCAATATCCATTTTATTATCGTGAATTATTATACAATTAACAATTATTATTAATAATAATAGAAAAAAACTTATTACCTCAGTAAAAATATCGATATTATTAATCAGTTTATCATATTGTTCTATACTACTACCATTTATTTCAATTATATTTGCATTATTCTCCTGCTTTAAATTATAATATTTTTCTTTTAAATCGTTTTTTATTCCCATAATAGAAATAAATAGAACAATAATAATACTAAATAATATAATTGAAAATCTACATAGTTTTCTCTTTTTGTATATATTAAAAATTAAGAATTTATATCTCTTCATCAGCAAAGTCCTCTATTATTGAATTATTATTTTTATTAATCGCAAAATAAATAGATAAAAATGAAATAATTAATGAAATTACAAAGCTTAAGATAAATGAAAAATATGATACATAAATTGGGTTGGCTATTTCTATATCTACAGCAAAAATATGGTTCAGAGCAACATATATGATACAACAAACTATAATACTTATAATTGAACTGACTATAGATAAAATAATTGATTCTAGATAATTTATTCTTATTAATATATTATCATTATAACCGAGAGCTTTATAAATTAAATTATTCTTTTTATTATACTGCATAGATTTTTTATTATATATAAACATAATAGTAAATGTCATTATGATGACCCCTACAATCATAACAGCAACAATAATGATAAAGAAATTTATTTCCGTTTTGACAATGCTAGCTTTTGGAGTTACCACATATCCTTGTTGTTGAAGCAATCTCTTTGTCTCATCTATTCTATTTACATCCTTTAATACTAATAATGCTGTGCCACCTGATGATGTTATATTATCACAATTTTGTTCATCATCGTTGCATTCTTGCTTCATATATTCTAATTCGGCATTAGCTATATCAATAATATTACTTTGTCTTGTAAAACAGTTATGATATTCGCCATAGGTATATTTATTGACATCATATAAACCAATAATTTTATAATTTTCTTCATAATTATCCGATTGTAAAACAAATGATTTATTGATATAATCTTTACCGTTATGTAAGCGATCTAAAAAATCTTGATCAAATTTTTCAGGATCCTTTCCAAGATAAAATCTAGTGGGACAAATCATAACATTCTTATCTTCAACTTCAAATAAATTTTGGCCAAAATTGACCTCTAAATAATTATCAGGAACACCAATTAATACTAAAGAGTCATTATTTTCAGTATTAACATACTTGGAAAAATGATCAAAACTTGTTTGAAAAGACACGTTGTCCATTTTCGATAAATCTAAATTATTGTCTACGTTATGAACAAGAAGAATGCGATGATTTATATCATTATTCAATGAATTATCTATTATTGAATTAAAAGTCTTATAAAAACTTAAAACAAACACTATCATTATGGTCGATATTATTAATAATAAAGTATTAATAATGTTGATTTTTTTATTAAAGAAACTTTTTTTTGCTAGAAATAAATAATATTTAAATTCCATAATCTATAAATTTTCCTTTTTTCATATTAATGACCACATCAGCATATTCTTTTATATTTGAATTATGACTGACAATTATTACACATTTTCCTTCATTGGTCATATCTCTTAGTTTCTTTAAAATAAATAGTTCATTTTCTTCATCTAAATTACCAGTTGGCTCATCAGCTAAAATTATTTTGGGATCATTGGCAATTGCTCTCGCTATTGCTACTCGCTGTTGTTCTCCTCCTGATAATTGTTTTGGATAATGATTTAATCTATCATTTAAACCAATATCTCTTAATAATTTGCATGCCTGTTTTTGAATATCTAATTTTCTATATTTTTTGTTAATCAACATTGGTAACATAACGTTTTCATATGCTTTCATTGTATTATTTAAATTATAGTTTTGAAATATAAATCCAATTTTTAAATTCCTAATCTCATTAATTTCCCATGAGGACATTTTAGCAACATCCTCGCCATCAATAAATATTTGACCAGATGTAGGTTTATCTAAAGTACCAAGACATTGAACTAAAGTTGATTTACCTGATCCAGAATGGCCCATAATTACATACATTTTTCCATATTCAAAATTATAAGATATATCGTCTAATGCTGTAATTGTTTCATTTTTAAGGTAATAATATTTTCTTATATTTTTAACTCTTAAAGCGACCATTTCATCACTCCTTAAATAAATTATATTAATAATAATGTTACAAGTAAATGACATGATCAAGATAATTTTCATATCTTTTTAATTTTTATTACTAATTATTCAATATTAAAAGCATATAATAAAATTATATGCTTTATAAAATTAACTATTATTTTATTTATTATATTGAAAAACCACCATTATTAGATTCAAAATGATTTACATCATCAGAAAAATCTGTAGGAATGCCACTATCAAAATTTGAAGGATATGGCATATTACTGCTAACATTATTTATTCCGTCATTATATGTTTGATATATTTGCTCTTTATTATCAAAATTAGAACTAATTACATCTTTAAGATCTAATTTCTGTTTAGACATATAAAAAAGTTCTTGAACAGTATCAGAATAATCTTCAAAAGGAAGCAACAACAACTTTGCAATATTAGGCTGTATTTGAGATGTTTCAACTATATATGAACTCAATTTATCCCAAACTTTATATGGTGAAAATTTTAAGTCAATACGTACCGCACCATCTGATGCTCTTTTTTGATCTTCATCAGGGTTAACAAATTGTGCAATGGCACCAACAATAACTGTTGGATCAACAATTTTTGTCATTGTTCCAATGCCTTCTCCATCGCGCACCATTTCTCTTTGCCACACACCAAAATCGGTTCCTTGCTGTTCACTACGAGCTGCGGCCTCCATTCCCATAACAACAAATTCATCATCACCTAAACCATCAACATATAAGACAACTCCCCGTTCATAACCATCAGCAAATAAATATACTCTGTTAGCAAGTTGTAATCGACTAGAATCATTCTCTTCAATAGATGGTTTAGCTTGTCGAGGTTCTTGTATTTGCACTTGATACCTTGGCTTCTCCTTTACGCCGGTTTGATTATTGGTCTCAAACTCAAATTCCTTATTTGAAGATCCAGGTGCAGGTTCAAGTATTTTAGGTTCTGGTTTATACACGCTAATTCTTTCCTTATCCATAATTTTACTCCTTTATAACACTATAATTAAATAATACTGATACCTATTCTGTCTGTCAAGTTAACTAATTATATTTTTTTACACCTTGACAATAAAAAAATAATCTATTTTCATAGATTATTACATATTTTTATAAATACTTCTAAATCTAAATCTTCGGCTCTAATCGTCAAATCTTTATTGTACTGTTTCAACACTTCTAAAACTTTATTTAAATCATAGCCTTTTAAATTATTCCGCAAGTTTTTTCGCTTATATTGAAAACTATCTCTAATCAACTTAAAGAATAAATTCTCATCATTAACTTTAATAACTTCTTTTTTTCTTTCAAGAGATAGAACAACGCTATCAACATTGGGCTTTGGTATAAAACAATTTCTACTGACAAGAAATAAAGTTTTAATATCATAGAAATAATTTAAGAATACGGTTATTGAACTATAATTCTTTGTTCCTGGTTTTGCACTAAATCGTTCTCCCACTTCTTTTTGAACCATAATTACTAATTTGCTAATATCAACACCACTATTAATAATTTTTTCAACAATAGGTGTAGTTATATAGTATGGGATATTCGCTATGACATATATATTTTTAAAATCGTATTCTTTTATATCATTTTGAATATTTCTCTCTAGAAAGTCACCCCAAATAAATTTAACATTATCAATATCTTTAAATTTTTCTAATAAAAGTGGTTGTAATTCATTATCTATCTCATAAGCTATAACCATTTTGGCAACATCTTTCAATTTTTCTGTCAATGCTCCAGCACCCGGACCTATTTCAATAATTAAAGTGTCTTCTGGTATTTGTGATTCAGTTACAATCTTATTTAAAATATTCTCATCATTCAGAAAATTTTGACCATACTTCTTTTTAAAATGGTGTTCAGGTACCATTACCATCCCCACCTTACAATTTTGTAAGAAGCTTTTACTCTTCCAAAAGGAGAAGACTCTCTCTCAGAAGGAAACAATAGATCAAATAATGTACCTTTAATAACTCCTCCACGATCTAAGACAATACCATAAAAATTATCGTAGTTATTTATACCTGAAACTTCAATTATCGTTCCGCATGGAATACTTTTATCTCCAGCTAAAATTCTTGTTTTACCATATTCGCTATCTTCAAAATAAATGTTTCCATTTCTAACATTTTGTCTTGGTGGACAAGAAACAAGACCTGTACATCCTTCACAATCTGGTCCATATCCCGTCATTGTTCCCATAAATTGAACAGGGTTACTTTCGGCATATTGTAAAACTTCGCTAAATGTCGATGCAACCTTTACCTCTGTAACTTCTGGAACATATTTAGATACCAAGTGAACAGCTGGAACTGATCGATTCTTACCAATATCATAAGTTAAATTAGTATATATTTTAAAACGATCAGACATAATCATAAAAAATCCAGCCATAAAAACCATAAAAAGTAGTAATTTTGAAATAAAAAATATTTTTCTTGCTTTTTTCTTTTTCATTTTCAGAACCTCATTCTCTAAAATATACAATATCACATATGACTTTTTAAGTCAAATAAAGTACATGCATTATTAGTAGTTATCAACCCAACCTCTTCAATTGTTTTTTCTTTTATTTCAGCAATCTTTTCCGCTATTAAAGGAATGTATTCTGGAGAATTCTTTTCACCACGATGTGGTGTTGGAGCTAGATATGGACTATCAGTTTCGAGTGTAATACTTTCTAAAGGTATTTCTTTCACGACATCACATAAATTGCTATTCTTGAAAGTTAGAACTCCACCTATTCCCAAATAATAACCTAATTTAATATATTCACGAGCCATTTCTTTAGAACCGCTATAACAATGAATTATTCCTTTTAAAGAATATTTTTTTAAAATATCAAATGTTTCTTGGGTCGCTTCTCTTGAATGAATAACAATTGGCATATTCAATTTTTCAGCTAGTTTTAATTGCTTTTCAAAAAGAAGTCGCTGCTTTTCTTTATTATCTTTAACCCAATAATAATCAAGACCAATCTCCCCTATTCCGACAATTTTTTTATGTTTCTTTATTAACTCTTCTAACCAAATTAAATCTTCATCAGTAGTTGTATCAACTTCACTAGGATGGAAACCTATCGTCATATAAACGTTAGCGTACTTTTCTATTATTTCTAATCCTTCATTAATACCCTTTTTATCACAACCACTAATAATTAGAGTATCAACCCCATTATTCTTGCATTCATCTATTAATTTATCTATGTCATAATCGCCCTTTGATAAATGACAATGTGTATCTATAAACATAACTTGCCTCCAAAATCAATTATAACATATCTCTTAATTTTTCAATTTGTAAATAGTAACCAATTAATAACAGATTACAATAACCCGATATAAGCCACAATCGTGAACTTCATAAGTTTGAATGAACAAGTCACCTTTCATATAACCATAGGTTGAAGAATCCTTAAAATATTCAAAATCTTTCATATAGTTATCAATTTCTTCTTGAATATGTTTTTCACTCTTAAATGAATAAAATGTAGCAGCAGTCATACCAGATTCGCGATAGAAGAAAGAATATTTAGGAATAAATATTTCTTGATTTTGCATACCGATATAAGTTGTTTTAAAAAAGGTTTTATTAGTCATTAAAACGAATGATATAACAAGTATAAATATTAGTAAAACAGGTAGAATAATGACGAGCGTATTCTTAACTTTTTTCTTTTTATCTTGTTTTTTACTCTTACTAAATTTTGATCCTAGAAACTGTCCTAATAACATTATTAAGAAAATGACTATTAAAGCCAATAAACGATTGGAACTTGTCTCTAAAAAAACTATGGGTAATAATACTATGTACTGTGTTCCTAAGACAAAGATATTGATATCTCTATATTTTGATGAATATATAAAATTGAGTATAAATACAATTATTGGTAAACCAAACATTAAGTAATAGACTAAATACATCGAATCAATATTTGGATTTTTATTTAAAAACCAATATATTATGTAGATCAAAATTAAACTGATAAAAAATAGGATAGCATATAAGTTATTTATTTTTTTATTACTTATTTGTAGTTCTTTTAAAGTCATCTTGATATTTTCATTAAATTGTTCTTCTTGTTTTTCTTTTTTGATTTTTTCTCCCTTTATCAATTCATTAATTGTAATGCCTAATTCTTCTGTCAATGGTTCTAAAAAGGATATATCAGGCATACATCTGCCATTTTCCCATTTACTAATAGCTTTATCAGTAATTCCAAGTTTATCAGCTAATTCTTGTTGAGTCATTTTTTTTTGTTTTCGACATTCCGCAATAAACTTACCTATTTTTTCTTGATTCATAATATCCCACCTCGTTATCAACATTATACGATAAAATGTTTTAAAATTATCTATACTAGTGGTAGAATTGTATCTATCAGCATATATTATTAGAAAAAAATAAATATTGACGAATAATTTTTTTTAAACTAAAATAAGACGCTATGGAGATGAAGAGACATTGAAAACAATTTCTTATGAATTTAGTAAAGACTTCATTAATGGTAAGGGAGCCTTTTTTCTACCAAATGAAAAAATTGTATTAGTAAATGGTAATCATCAGTTAGTTGCTGAAAACTATTGTCAAACTCAATTGACAATAGATGAACTTAAATTATATAAAAAATATTGTGAACAGATTAAAAATAGGTTTAATTTTATGGATGAATCTCTTGAATCTGATTTTCTTTGCCGCATATTGCGATGGGATAAGATTACTATTAACGGTCTCAATACAATTTATACAACTAGTCCCAATGCTTATCAAAAATGGTGGAATTATTCTTTAAACAATTGGAATATTGCCATTGATAAACCATTGATATATGATGAAGAAACGGGTCTATTTCATAAAAACAATCAGGATGATTGGCAGAGATGTCGCGATTTAGATGAAATTACGCATAATGATTTACGATTAATTAAAGAAAGACATTTGTCTGTAAAAGAAAGACAATCATATTTAAAATAGTATTATTTAACTATTTCTATACCACAATTAGTACTTATATCAGAGAATATGACAATATTCTCTTTTTTTAACGTTATCTTTATTTCCCCAGCTAGATTTTCATAAATAGCTTTAACCATTTTTCCTTTAACAGGAGCTGATAATTTATGTCCTTGTTCAATATTAGCAACTATATTTAAAACGTATTTGCCACGTTTTAGGGTAATATATAATTTATTTCTTTCTTGTTTAATTTGCTTTATCAAAGTACCATTATAAGTAGCAAAACGATATTCTTGATTACCAATAATCAAAGCACATATTAAACCGTGAATGGTAAATATTTTGAAAGGAACTTTGGCTATGGATAACATAAAAGAAGCTTCTTGATTATTAAAACAATTCCCTTGAAGCCAAATATATTTCTTTGGAAAAGATATGCCCCAATCCTTTTCGATATAGGATTTTCCCTTTTTAAATTTAATTTTTTTATCATTTATCTTAATATACCCGTGACCCTTAGACTCCATACTGATTATGGCGTGATTGCATTCCATTGCTGGAAGATAGGAAAAAGGTCCCATAATATTGGGATTAACTAAATTTTTATTAATACTTTTTTTATTAACTAATTTTATATTCCCTGTTATTTTTAAATCATCTTCATCAATATTAATGTGTATGAAATCTTTTGAAAAATAATTATTGCCAATTTCGATGGAAAAAGGTTCTTCTTTATATGAAAAGGCAATTATATCATAATCTATAAAATAGGATTGATCATTCGTTATAACTTGAATAAAAGCTTTCTTTTGGCCATCATCAATATTGATACCAGGAATAAAAGCTATGGTGTTAGATCCATTAGTTATCTTATAATACCAACCTTCAAAATAATTTTTATTGGATTTTAAAAACTTTTTTCCTTGAAAAGTTTCATAATCTTTTAATAATCTTTTTTTCATATTACATTTTATTATAAATAAAAAGATTTATATTCAAAAATTATTAACTTATGAAAATATATCAAAAAAAGAAATGCATAAACATTTCTTTTTACCTATTAATTATTTATTTTTTGTTCTATTTCTTCAAGCTTTTTCTCTTTATCAATTCTTTGAAATAATGGTGAAGGTGTTCCAACTTCATATGTATTATCATCATCATATCTAGTATTAATATTTGTTGTATTCAATTGATTAAAGATATTATCTGAAGTATCAGGTAAGAATGGTTTTAAATAGATAGCTGCTACCCTAATTGATTCTAATAAATTGAATAGTACTGTTTCTAAACGATCTTTTTTATCATCTTCTTTAGCAAGAGTCCATGGCGTTGTCTCATCAATATATTTATTGCTTCTTCTAAGTAAATCAAAGATGACATCTAAAGATGCTCCAATTTCTAACTTATCCATTTTTTCTTCTACTTTGGTATCAAGTTCATTGATCATATCAATCAATTCTTTATCCACAGCTTCTGTGGATTTTTTATTTTGAACTTTTCCCTCAAAATATTTATTGGCCATAGAGATTGTACGATTGACTAAATTACCTAAGACATTAGCTAAATCACTGTTGATTCGCTCAATCATTAATTCATAAGTTAAAGTACCATCATTAGCAAAAGGTATTTCGTGAAGTACATAATATCTGACAGCATCTACCCCAAATTCATCTACTAAATCATCAGCATAAATAATGTTACCTTTCGATTTACTCATCTTATCATTACCACATAATAACCATGGATGACCAAAGACTTGTTTTGGTAAAGGTAAATCTAAAGCCATTAAGAAAATAGGCCAGTAAAGTGTATGAAATCTAATGATATCTTTACCAATCAAATGTAAGTCTGCAGGCCAATACTTCTTGAATTCTTCTGTTTGATTATCGACGTCATAACCGATATTAGTAATGTAGTTAGTAAGTGCATCTAGCCAGACATAGACAACGTGTTTTGGATCAAAATCAACAGGAATTCCCCAAGAGAAAGAAGTACGAGAAACACATAAATCTTGAAGCCCTGGTTTTAAGAAGTTATTGATCATTTCATTTTTTCTTGACTCTGGTTGAATAAATTCAGGATGTTCTTCAATGTACTTCATTAAGCGATCTTGATATTTTGATAGTTTAAAGAAATAAGCTTCTTCACTCTTTTTGCTTACCTCTCTTCCACAATCAGGACATTTGCCATCAACTAATTGCGTTTCCGTAAAGAATGATTCACAAGGAGTGCAATACCATCCTTCGTATTTACCTAAGTAAATGTCGCCTTGATCATATAACTTTTTAAAAATATGTTGAACTTTTAATTCGTGATTTTTATCAGTTGTCCTAACAAAACGATCATATGTAGTATTCATGCAATCCCAAATTCTTTTGATTTCAGTGGCAACTTCATCCACAAATTGTTGTGGTTCAACGCCTTTTTCTTCAGCTTTTAATTGAATCTTTTCTCCATGCTCATCAGTACCGGTTTGAAAATAGACATCATAACCTTTAAATCTTTTATATCTCGCGATTGCATCCGCTAAAACAATCTCATAAGTATTACCAATATGGGGTTTTCCTGACGTATAAGCAATCGCTGTTGTAATATAGTATTTTTCTTTATTCATATTATCATCTCCTAATATCCACCATCTATTTTTATAATGGCATTATTTATATAACTGGCATCAGGACTAGCTAAAAAATAAATTAAATTAGCTATTTCTTCTGGCTCAGCAAATCTTTTTAAATATATTTTTTCACTCTCTTTTTGAACTAATTCTTTTGGTAAATCCTTATTCATATCCGTATTGACCCAACCGGGTGCGATAGCATTCACTCTAATATAAGGAGCATACGCTAAGGCAAAGTTATGGGTTAAAGATATAATTCCTGCTTTGGATGCATCATAATCAATACTAGTTGGAAAATAAGAATTAATACCATTAGTTGAAGAGACATTTATAATGACACCATGCTTTTTATCCATCATCATTTTACCTATATGCTTACACATTATAAAGGTTCCTGTTAAATTATTATTAATTGTTTGATTAAAAATTTCAACAGTTCTTTCTTCTAATTCCATATCATAAACAATTCCGGCGTTATTGACTAAAACATCAATATTGCCAATCTTTTCTTTGATCTCGTTACACATTCGTATTACTTCATCTTCTTTAGAAATATCGGCAATAGCCGTAAAAACTTTAACTTTATATTTTTCTTCTATATTGTGTTTAATTTTTTCAAGTAAATCACTTTCTTCACGATTATTTAAAACTATATCATACCCATTTTCAGCAAACTTTTTAGCTGTTGCAAGTCCAATACCTCTGCGTGAACCAGTTACTAACACAACTCTATTCATCTTTTTCACCACTTTTTTCAAGAGAAGACCAACCAACTCTTTCCGTCTCTATTTTCTCTTCATCATCAACGGTTAAGTATTTCATAAATATTCCTTGGCAGTAAGCTTCACCTTTTTTAACAACATAATCTTTATCACCATGGTTTTGAAGAGATACTAACATATGGCCATTATTCTGAATGCTGTTATAAAAGTCACTATCAATTATTCCAACTTGATTAGTCATTCGCACATTATATTTGAATCCAGTGCTACTTCTTACCACTATTAATAGCACTTCATCCTCATTAAACTTAGCCCGATATCCTGTTGGAATTCTCTTTATTTCTCCTGGCTTTATGACAAAATCTTCGACGGAATAGAAGTCATATCCCGCACTGTTTTTAGTCGATCTTTTAGGTAATTTATATTCTTCATATAACTCTTTATCATCTTTGATATCTTTCTTAAATTGTTCAAAAATGATTTTTTCAAAATATCTTCCCATAATCCACCTCTAAAATAAAAACACGATAATCATCACAAAAGGACGAGTTACCGTGTTACCACCTTAATTTATAGAATAATCTATACACTTAAAGATTTAACGCAATCCTACGCATTAGTTTAATTATTCGACTAATGAACTCCGGAACCATTCTCAATACTCGTTCTATGCTTTCTTTCACCTATCAAAGCTCTCTAATAATAGAACATCAGTATATCTCTTTCCCTCTTTGTTTCTTTCCAATAACTTGAGTGTATTATAACATCATTTAATTTATTCTTCAATATTTTTAATTAAAATTGACTGAATCAATTCTAAAACCTTTTGATCAGTATCAGTTATTTCTCTTTCATAAGAATAACCAATTAATGAACCAATTACTTCTCCATATAAAATAATGGGTATAATTATCATATTTATGTTATATTCATTATTTAATAAAATATCTTTTTCATTATTCAATACAACTATTTTTCCATATTTAATTTTACTAATAATTTTTTCTGGTAATTCCTTTTTATTATTTATATCTTCTTCTAAATTAGTAATCATAATATTTAAATCGAGATATTTATTTAATATTTTTTGGTATTTCTCTAGATTGCTGAGATTATCTTCTATATCTGAAAATTTTTCGATTCTGATGTAACCATCATCTAAAGCTATGCGCAACTTACTATCGTTACCTATTTTTAATTTTTTTCGATATTCTTTAGGAATGACTATTCTGCCCAATCCATCTAATTTTCTAATAAATTCATTCACAAGTATCAACTCTTTTCAAATATTAGTATTATCTAATTTCCGTTTTTGATACAAAAAAAGAGATTAAATCGTATCAACCGTCTTTTCGTTCATCGATTTAAATCTCTCAAATGCTTCTTTAGATAAATTTTTTAGAGTTGTATTTCGTAAATTTGCCTCACTTTTTATTTTTTCAATAAGACTATTAGCATAAGATCTATTGATATATTCAACTAATTTTTCGTGAGTAACTTCATCAGGCAATTCATAAATGGATATTATCAAACTCGAGAATTTTGTACATACTTCATCACGTACACTCACTTCAATATTATGTTCTAACTCTTCAGTTAAATCATCTATATGTTGATGATATGATGTAATATATTCATCAGTAATTTTAGTAAAATCAATATCTTTATTAAAAAATTGAGCTATTTTTTCTTGTCTTTCTTTAATAAGCTTTAGAAAAATATCCTTTAAAACATCTGATTCATCAGTTATAACACTTTTAATCTTATCTTCTTCATATTTTATATTTACGTCATCATACATCTCTGTTACATATTTTATTAGTCCGATTGCTTTTAAATCAATATAATTGCTCATTGTATGATTTAAAGAATCAGCATTATTCTTTATATCTAAATCTAATTTATTTTTTAATATTTCATAGTTTTTTTCTTGGAACATTTTACTTATATCCATTATCTTCCACCTTATCCTACTTAAAATATTATCAAATAGATGTTTGATAGTCAAGTTTATGCAGGTTGCTTTTGCTTTATTTTATTCAAGAGAGATAATAAATAGAATAAATAATGCTTCTCTAATTTTATCGTATCAAGAACAATAATTAAATTCTTATTTTTAAATTGAAACCTAAACATTCGGGATATTTGATAAGCATCTAAGAAGAGCTGCTCACCATCAATCTTAGCGGACATTTCTTCACTAAAGACTAAAGAGATAGAATTTCTTGTTTGATTAACTTCTATTATATCCAATTGTTTTGCTAGTTTTTCAAACCATTCTTCGTGCATATATAATACTAAATCTTCATCCAATTTACCAAAACGATCTTCTAACTCTGTTTTAATTTCAATTAATTTAGTATAAGAATCAATTTCATTAATTTTACGATGAATCTCAATTTTTAGATTTTCATCATTAACAAATTCGTCTTTTATATGGGTAGAAACTTGAATAAATGGTTTTTCTTCCTTAGTTTCTTCTTCCTCTTCAACGACTTTTTCACCCTTTAATCTTCTAACTTCTTCATCTAATATTTTTAAATATAAATCAATACCAATACTATCAATGAAACCGGCTTGCTCGCTACCGAGGATATCACCAGCTCCTCTTATTGATAAATCGCGAGTCGCAATAGCAAAACCGCTTCCTAATTCTGTAAATTCTTTAATTACATTTAAACGTTTAACAGCTGTTTCATTCAATTGTTTTTGACGCTCGTACATCAAATAAGCATAAGCAATCTTATCACTTCGACCAACTCGACCACGAATTTGATATAACTGACTTAAACCAAAGCGATCGGCATTCAAGATGATTAAAGTATTAACATTAGGAATATCAATTCCTGTTTCAATAATCGTCGTACATAACATGATGTCATACTCATGATTGATGAAAGCTTCCATCCTCTCTTCAATCTCTGTTTTAGTTAGCTGTCCGTGAGCACAGACAATTTTTGCTTCAGGAACTAAACGTTGCAAGGCAAACATCATCTGTTCAATTTTTTCAACGCTATTATACAATAGAAAGACTTGGCCATTGCGGGACATTTCTTTATATATAGCATCTTTAATCAATTGATCATTTTCTTCAATAACATATGTCTGAACGGGATACCTATTAGTTGGTGGCGTCTCAATCAACGATAAATTTCTAATACCAACCAATGACATCTGCAAGGTTCTAGGGATTGGCGTAGCCGTCAATGTCAAAACATCAATATTTTCTTTATACTGTTTTATTTTTTCTTTATGAACAACACCAAATCTTTGTTCCTCATCAATTACCAACAAGCCTAAATCTTTTGGTTTGATATCATTGCTCAATAGACGATGGGTACCAAAAACGATATCTATTTTTCCCTCTTGTAATTCGGTTATAATTCTTTTTACTTCGCGTGGTGTTGTAAAGCGATTTAACACCGCCATCTTTACTGGAAAATTTTTAAATCTAGCAACAGCATTATTGTATTGTTGCATTGAAAGAATTGTCGTTGGACATAAATATAAAACTTGCTTAGAATCAAGAACAGCTTTAAACATCGCACGAAAAGCAACTTCGGTCTTACCAAAACCGACATCACCACATAAAAGACGATCCATCGGTGTCGTTGATTCCATATCTTGTTTAATCTGATTGATCGCTAATAATTGATCCGCTGTTTCATCATATTCAAACTCTTTTTCAAACAAGAGTTGTAATTCATTATCGGGACTAAACTTAAATCCTTGCCGCATCTCTCTTGTGGCATAGAGTTTCAATAAATCGCCAGCTATATCTTGAACTTTCTTTTTTATGCGCAATTTAGTTTTTTGCCATTCTGTTCCACCAAGCTTATTAACTTTGGGAACAACGCCCTCTTTACCAGTAAATTTACTAATTAAATCAATCTTTTCCACAGGAATGTACAATTTATCTTTACCGCTATAAATTATTTCTAGATAATCTTTCAATAAGCCGTTTTGGGTTAGTGATTTAATACCATTATAAATACCAATACCATGCACGTCATGAACGACGTAATCTCCAACTTCAATATTAGATATATTCTTAATTTTACTTGAATACTTAAAACTCGTCTTATATTTTTTCTTGTTTTGAACGACTTTAAAAAGTTCATTTTCTGTCAAAACAATATAATTATTATATTCAAAACCTTCAGAAATATTTTTCTCAATCAAATTAACTGTATTATTAACGATCCCATTTTCATCAGTAATGACATATTGACATTTTAAATAATTAGCAAAGTTTTTAATTTGATATTTTTTTAGACATATGACCACTGTTTTATTTAGATATAATGATTTGCTCAAATAATCATTTATGGCATCGACATCCTCATTAAATTTCCTAATGCTTTTGACATCGTAATTAAAAATTTTATCTTTCTTGACAAAAGTGTCTAAATTATTAATAGTATTATAATGAATAAATTGACTATATGAGATGTCATCAAAATCAAACATATAATTGAATTGATATCCATCATCACGACTAGCTTTATATTCGAAAATTTGATTTCGCAAAGAATCAACATTAATTAAAATCTGCGAATAATCTTTAAATACAACAATCGGATCATCTAAATAGTTTATAATGCTAACAACGTCAGAATTATATTTTGGTAAATTCTTTTGATTATCTTCTTCAACCTCTACTTCAGTTAAAAATTCAGTATATGGTTTTATTTCAACAGCATCTATTTCATCAATGGTCTTTTGATTATCTTCATTAAAATATCTAATTGAATCAATTGTATCACCAAAATATTCAATTCTGATTGGATGGGTCTCACCGATTGGAAAAACATCTATTACAAAACCACGAATTCCTATTTCACCTGTTTTATTAACTATGGTTTCACGCTTGTATCCCAAAGCACTTAAATCTTTAATCAATTGATCACGGCTATAATCTTCATCTTTTTGAAGCGTAACTTTTTTCTCTTGAAATAATTTTTTAGTAGGTAAATATCGTAGTAAACCATTCAAATGTGTCACAACAATGTGTCTTTTATCATCTAATAATTGATTTAATGTATCTAATCTAGTTATTTTTAAATCAGGACTGATCGCAATTGATTCACTAGTTAAAAAATCATCCATCGGAAATAATAAATTCTGATCATTATAACCATTTAAAGAATTTAAAATTTTATTAGCTTCATATAAAGTTGAAGTAACAACCAGAATATCTTTATTTCGTTCTTTAAATAATTTTGATAAATAAACACAAAAAAACTCATCTGTCATTCCCGTTAAACAGATGTTATTTTCTTCTCTGATATCAACTAATTTATCAAAAAAACTTTGCATATTCGCCCCTATTTATGATTATATTTTGCCATCAAAGCTTCAAAATCTAATGTATAAAAATCATCAATAATATTATTGACAGTTTTAGTTAATTCATCAATAATTTGCTTGTTTTCTTTAGATATATTACCTAAAACATAGTCTTTTGTATCTAAATCTTTATTATTAGAAATTCCTATTTTTATTCGTTTATAATCTTGAGTTTTCAAATGTAACTCAATATTCTTAAGACCATTATGACCACCACTAGAACCAGTTGGTCGCAACTTATACTTGCCAATCGGTAAATCTAAATCATCATTGATAATAAGAATATCGTTAAGATTTATTTTATAAAAATCAACAAAGGCTTTGACAACTTCACCTGATAGATTTATATAAGATTGTGGTTTTAAAAGAATGGTCTTTTCCCCATTGTTTAAAAATTCACAATATAGACCATTGAATTTGCTTTTAGAAATTACTTTGCCCTTTGCTTGAGCATAAGCATCAATAAACATAAATCCCATATTATGTCTTGTATTCTCATATTCTTTTCCTGGATTTCCAAGACCAACAATTAATTTCATAAAATCACTTCCCTATATGATACATTTTATAAATTTCGGATTTCGAGGTCTGTCGATCATTGGCAACTTTTTTTAAGGCTTCTTTTTCACTTAAGCCTTCTTCAAGATACATCGAAACGTGTTCTTGAATAGTTAAATCATCAAAATTAACTTCTTGTTTATTGCCTTCGACAACGACGACAAACTCCCCTTTTATTTCTTGCTTCTCTAATTCTTCAAGTACATCATGCACACTACCACGATAAATCTCTTCATGAATTTTGGATATTTCCCTAGCTATCGCAATACGTCTTTCTCCAAAAATTTTTTCTACTGACATCAACATCTCAATAATGCGATGTGGTGCCTCATAAAAAATAATAGTTACAGGATAGTTCTTTAAGTTTTCTAATTCTTTTTCCCTTTTTGACTTTTTCGCATTTAAGAATCCATAAAACATAAATGGTAATGGATTGACACCAGACGCAATCAAAGCTGGAATTAACGCATTCGCACCGGGTAACGGTATTACATTATAACCCTTTTTTATGACTTCTTCAACTATTTTATAACCAGGATCACTAATTATTGGTGTACCACGGTCTGTAACTATCCCAACATTCTTACCATCTTCTAGATATTTGATAGCTAAATTCTTAGTACTCTCCTCATTATGATCATTCGAACTGATGAGTTTCTTATTTATATCCAATCTGGTAAGCATCTGCTTCGTTATTCTTGTATCTTCACAAAATAAGACATCAACCAATTTCAATGTCTCAATAGATCGTAAAGTCATATCGTCAAAATTGCCGATAGGCGTCGGTATCAAATATAATGAAGTGCTACCATCATAACTCTTTTGGCTCATAATTACCTCCTAAAGAAAAGCTTGTTTATCTCATCTAAATATTCACCATTTTCATTATGAATGATTAATGGTTCTTTAATGATTAACCCAGGCTTTCCATTTTTTCTTCCCTCAATTAAAACCATATTAGAATTGGTGTTTTTTTTGGGATATATCAATTGAATCTTTTTTGGTTCAATATTATTTTTACGCATTTCTTCAATTATTTCAATCAAGCGATCACTTCTATGGATCATTGCAAAAACACCATTATTATCTAAATATTTTTTAGCAATTGCAACAATTTCAGATAACGTTATCTTTTCTTCGTGACGAGCAATAGTCTTATGTTCATCATCATTCTTTTTAGAAAGTTCCTCTAATTTAAAATATGGAGGATTACAGACAATAACGTCAAAAAAATTAGCCTCAAAATATTTGTCTAATTTCTTCATATCATCATTTATCAATTGTATTTGTGAAGTTAGATCATTTATGTCTATGGATTCTTTTCCCATTTCATAAACATCTTTTTGAATTTCAATTCCATATATATGAGCGTGAGTCAAAGTTGATAATATCATCGGTATAGGAGCATTTCCTGTTCCTAAATCTAATATATTTTTTACATCCTTATTTAAAGTTACAAAGTTAGGCAAGAGAACAGAGTCTAATGAAAAACTAAACCAATCGGAATTCTGCACAATCTTTAAATTGTCATACCCCAACAAATCATTTACGACCTTCATCTAATTGTACTTCCTCTAAAATCTTATTACTTTTTTCAACTGTATAAGTTCCTTTTAATAAATTGTGACTGACAACTTTTTCTGATTCATTACCATTTTTGATAATAGTTCCAATCGGCGGATAAGCCTTTTTCATCTCTTTATACTGATCATCTTCATAACTCAAACAACATAATAATCGTCCACAAATGCCATTTATTTTCGTAGGATTTAACGCAATATATTGATTCTTAGCCATATTGATAGAAACACTATTAAAGTCATTTAAAAAAGTACTACAGCATAAGAACCGCCCACACGGACCAATTCCACCAATTTCTTTAGCTTTATCTCTGACACCGATTTGTCGCAATTCAATTCGTGTCTTATATATTGCCGCAAGTTTTTTGGCCAATTCTCTAAAATCAATTCTCTCATCAGCTATAAAATTGAAAATCAACTGTTTACGATCAAAGGTAAATGTTGCATCAACAAAATTCATATCTAATCCAAGTTTTTCAGCAATGCTCTTAGCGTCTTTTAATGCTTTTTCACATTTATCCTCATTTATTTTTTCTTGCTTTAAATCTTCAGCATTAGCAATGCGCAAAATATTCTTTAATGGAAAAACTAATTTATCAGCAGGCATTTCAGCTGGATCAGCTACAGCAATTCCAAACTGCATACCTTTTTCTGTTTCAACAATAACTTTATCTTTTGCTTTAATTGCTAATTTATTAGTCGCAAAATAATAAATTCGATTAGAATTGATAAATTTAATACCAACTACTTCATACATCTCAATCACCACCATATACATCAATGACAATTTTATCTAAAACTGTTTTTATATTAACATTATACTTTAAATATTCCATATTACGGCAAATTGCATCAACTTTTTTCATCAATAAACTGTTGTTTTTTTCAAAATTAATATCAGCTAAATCATTATGTTCATAATAATTGTATCTATCATCAATACCATTATTAAAATGCAATAAATCGCTATATATCTTTTCTACATTTTCTAAAATACTCATTAATTTCATACGATCATAATTATCTTCTAGAATTAAATTATATAGATATGGTAACGCTTTTTCTTTATATTTTTCAATTATATCAACTATTCTATAACTGATATCATCTTTTTGTATTTCTTCGTACTTCTTCTTTTTTAAAGTTATGTTAATACAACGCGATACAATAGTTTTTATGACAGAATACTTGTTTTTTGTAAGTAACAAAGCTATTATACCACTCTCTGGCTCCTCTAAAAACTTTAAAAGAGTATTAGCTGATTCCTTATTTAATTTTGAAGCATCCTCTATTATATATATTTTTAATTTATTATCAAAAGATTCTTTACGAAAATCCTCTTGAATATCAAGTATTTGTTCTTTTTTTATCCAAAGACCATCATTTCTAATTCTTTTAATATTGGGATACGTTTCATTATCTATTAATTCTGAAAGATAATTATCAGATTCTTTTCTTATTAATAAAGCTTTACAAATTCTTTTTATAAACTGATCAACATCTAAATTATCATCTATTTCAAACATATAAGCATGGCTAATCTTATCTTCTACAATAGCATTATTAAATATTGAATAGAATTCTTTGTATTCATCTTTATAAACTTCTAACATAATACCTCCTAAAACAATATTATTAAAGATAGGATTAACATTGCTAAACCAGGCAAATCCAATAAATAAACCACTATTAAAGTAACAATATTTATTGGTATTATCAAATTAAAATTAATTCCAATTTTATTAAACCAATATAGTAAAAAAAAGCTTAAAATTATTTTCTGCAAGAATTTTTTAACCATAAAAACACCTAATAAAATTTATGATTATGATTATCTATTATTCTATTTCTTTTCTATCATTTAAAGCTCTTTCCAATGTAATAGCATCAATATACTCGATATCTGCGCCAATAGGAATACCACTAGCAATCCTAGTAACCTTAATATTAAGTCCCTCTAATATTTTCTTTATATAAAGGCTAGTCGTCTCTCCTTCAATACTAGGTTTAACTGCAATTATTACCTCTTTAAAATTATTTTCTTTAATTCTTTTTAGTAATTTTTCTAAACCAATATCTTCCGGATTAATACCATCTAGTGGTGAAATTAAATTATCAATTATGTGATAATAACCATTATAACTACCTAGTTTCTCAAACAAAAAAATACTTTTCTTGTCTTCAACCACACACAATAAATCTTTATTTCTACTTTCACTAGCACATATTGAACATATCTCATCTTCAGTAATATTTGAACAAATTGGGCATTTTTTAATTTTACTTTTGGCTTCTTTTATACTATTAGTAAAAAAATCTGCTTTTTCATCATCTAAATCTAACACAAAAAAGGCCATTCTTTCAGCTGTTTTTTCTCCTATACCAGGCAACAACTTAAAACTTTCAATTAAATTTCTTAAACTATTTGGATACATTAAAACAATCCTGGCATTCCATTTGCAAATTTACCCATTTTTTCTTCAGTCATCTTATCAACTTTTTTCATAGCGTCATTAACAGCTATCATAATCATATCCTGCAATGCTTCAATATCATCACTTTCTAAAGATGAAGATTTATCTATTATTACTTCAAGTATTTGTTTCTTACCATTCATCTTTACTTTTACTAGTGAATTTTCACCCTCAAATATTGTTGAATTAATCTTTTCTTGTTCCTTCAACATGTCCTTTTGTAAACTTTGAGCTTGTTTTAAAAGCGCCTGCATATTCATATTATAAATTCTCCTTTATCTCAATTTTACTCATATCAAATAATTCATTTGCTCTTTTTAATAAATTGCTATGAACTATTTGGCTCGAAGAATCAGCTTCATCATCTTTCTTTACCAATTCCTCAATATACTTATATTGTACATTATTTTTTATATTTTCTACATATTCTTTTTTAATTTTTAACCATTCATTGCTGGTTACAAAAATTAATTTTAATTCATAGTTCAAAATTTTACTTAAAGTTCTCTCATATTTGTCAATATACATATTTCCTTTTTCAACAAAAGAATCATAACTATAACCCAATATTAAGTACTTAGGACTAGCTGCTAGAGGAATAGCATCTAAAAGCTCACAAACCAAAGCACCAAATTCTTTGTCAAAGGTATAATCATTAAGTTTTTTCCAATTATTCTTAATATCAACTAAAATCTGCTTATTAACTTCAACAAACGTATTATTAATCCTAATATTTTTAAAATTATCGTCATTTTTCCAAGAAACTACTTTATTTTCAGATTCTTGTTGCAAAGTTTCATGTTCATTATTCAATATTATATTAGTTGCTTTATTTGATTCCGATATTTCTTCAGATTTATTATTAATATTTATTTCCTGCTTCAAGACTTCTTGGCCTTCACAAATTTTATATATAGATATTTCGAAATATATTTTTCCTAAAGAAGCATCATGCATATGATCAGCCGTTTCAAGCAGCGTCTCAACAATCGAACAAATGTTTTTGTTTTTGCTTTTTAACATTTTCTCCCTTAAGTTGCAAATAATCTTTTCACAAATCTTCACTAGATCTTTTCCAGAATCATAATATTCATTAATTAATTGCAATACTGTATCCCTTTTCTTTTCAACAATTAGATCTGCTAAAAAATCAATTTCATTATTTGATATAATACCGTTTATTGCAAAAATATCTTCATCAGTTATTTTATTATTAGTGTAAGAAGTTGCCATATCTAATAGGCTAATTGCGTCTCTTAAACCACCATCAGAGACATTAACTATCTCTTGAATGGCATCATCAGTTATGTCTATTTTTTCTAAATTGCTAATTTCTTTTAAACGTGCAAACATATCTTTATTATTAATCTTTTTAAATTCAATAGTTTGACATCTTGAAACAATCGTACTAGGCACTTTATATAATTCCGTAGTAGCTAAAATAAAAATAATATGTTCTGGAGGCTCTTCAAGTGTTTTTAATAAAGCATTAAAAGCCGCATTTGATAACATATGAACTTCATCAATAATATATACTTTATATTTTAATACAGAAGGAATTAAATTAACTTTGCTTTTTAGTTCTCTTATTTCATCAACACCATTATTAGAAGCTGCATCTATTTCTAAAATATCAACACAATTATTATCAAAAGAGTTCTTACAAGCTAAACATTCACCACATGGTACACCATCTTTAATATTTTCACAATTGACCATTCTCGCAAATATTTTAGCAGTACTAGTTTTTCCGCAGCCTCTCGATCCAGTAAATAAGTAAGCATGACCAAACTTTTTATTTTCAACAGCATTTTTTAAAATATTAACAGCAACTGGTTGTCCATATATTTCATTCAAATTTTTAGGGCGATATTTTCTATATAACGCTTGATAGCCCATATTTCCAAACCTCCTTCTTATCAATTATTATAACATTATCTTTTATTAAAAAAAATTAATTTATTAATCATTTAGAGTAAATATTTTATTATTAACGCCAAAAATATTTCCCGGGAAATAATTTTTATCAAATTAAAAATATAATGTTTCACGTGAAACATAAAAATATAAAATAAAATATTTCAAGCAAATTATAATAATAATATTTATAAATATTTTTATATAATTAAAAAAGCATAATTACATAAATAACTCAAATGGCTTTCATATCATTAAATAAATGAGACTTAAAATTATTTCCGGGAAATAATTTAGCACTAGATCAATAATTAAATGTTTCACGTGAAACAAAAAAATATTTCCTGGGAAATATTTTTTGTACATTTTTAGACACGTTAATTTACAAATTATTTATAAAAATTTACATATAATTATTTTTAGGTTTTATAAATTTTTAGTATTTAAAAATGAGAATTATATGTTTTTTGCAAAAAAATGTTTTACATATTAATTTGTAAAAAATATCTTTTATATTAAGAAAAAAACGTAAAATATTGTATATTTTATATCAAAATGCATAATTAATGTTTCACGTGAAACATTATATAAAAATTTTTTTTATTTAAATTAACATTTTAAATATACAAATTTTTATAACATTTTAAAAGTTTTGATCAACAAAATTATTTCCCGGGAAATAATTTAGAATTAGATTAATAATTATAATGTTTCACGTGAAACATAAAAAATATTTCCCGGGAAATATTTTTATTTATTTCTTTTGTTATAAAAAAAGATATTTATGAGATTTGAACATTCTTCTGAACAACAATTTTTAACCCAATTAATTTTTTTTAAAATATCAAAGCTAATATTTCTAGTTTCTAAATTATTATTAACGGCTCCTGTAATAATTCTTTTTATTCGCGATTGCTCAATAGCGCTTGCACACATAGGACATGGTTCTAATGTTATATATATTTCACAATCTTCTAATCGCCAATTGTTCAATTTTTTGTTTGCTTTATTAATGGCAATAATTTCAGCATGATCAACTACTCTGTTGCTCATATTGCGAGTATTATAGGCTTTCGCTATTATTTTATTATCTTTTACGATAACAGCTCCTACAGGTATTTCATCTTTGTCCAATGCTTTTTTTGCTTCTTTTAAAGCAATCTTCATATATTTCTCATCATTCATAATTAACTCCATAAAAAATGATGCACATATATATAATTAGTTAAGGCTGCTACCTTCCGATCCTGACCTGGTTCCCAACATATACATTGCATCGTTATTAATATATACTATTTATTCTTTTTTTTCAAGAAAAAGAGGAACTTTATTCTTCCTCTTCAATAAATTCATTATTATCAGAATCATCAAGGCTTGATTCATTACTTGTTTCATCATCAGCAGTTTTGATTAAGGTTGTTACTGTAGAAACTTTTTGATTATCTTTTAAATGAATTAATCTTACTCCTTGTGTATTTCTACCTAATGTTGAAACTTGCTCCATAGCGATTCTTATAATAATACCATTATCAGTTATTATAACTAAATCTTCGTTTCCTTCAACACATCTCAATGAAACCATTGATCCTGTTTTCTCTGTTGTATTTAGTGCTTTAACACCTTTGCTGCCACGATGAGTTAATCGATACTCACCAGCATTTGTTCTCTTACCATATCCATTTTCCGTAACAATGAGAATATGTTTATCTTCAGTAACAACTTCTGCTCCGACAACGGAATATTGATTTTCAAATTCAATAGCTTTGACTCCTGAACTGCTGCGTCCCATAACTCTAACTTCATTTTCATCAAATCTTACCATTCGACCATTATTAGCACCAACAGCTATCTGTTTTGTACCATCAGACTTACGAACAGAAATCAATTCATCATTTTCTTTCAACACAATAGCTTTTTTACCATTATTCCTAATATTATCAAATTCCTCTAAAGCAGTACGTTTAATTACACCTTTTTTCGTAACAAATACTAAATATTTATTCTCTTCATTTTCAGCTTTAACCATAACCATTGATGTAATCTTTTCATCCTTTTCTAATGGTAATAAATTAACTATTGGTAGTCCTTTTGATTGTCGACTAAATTCTGGGACTTCATATCCTTTCATTCGGTATACTTTACCCAAATTACTAAACATCAATATATAATCATGTGTCTTCATAGAAATTAATTTTTCTGGGAAGTCTTCTTCATTAGTTCCCATACCTTTAATTCCTACGCCACCACGGTTTTGCACTTTAAATGTGTCATTTTGTACACGTTTGATGTACCCCTTATTTGTCAACGTAATAATTATATCTTCAACCGGTATTAATGATTCATCTTCTATATAGTCAATTGCGGTCATATCAATGCTTGTCCGTCTCTCATCAGCATATTTGCTCTTTATATCAAGAAGTTCATCCTTAATTACAGCTAAAATATTCTTTTCACTTGATAAGATTAATCTTAAGCGATCAATTTCTTTTAATAAATCAGCAAGTTCACTTTCAATCTTAGCTCTTTCTAATCCAGTTAAACGTCGTAACTTCATTTCTAGGATAGCATCGGCTTGAAGTTCATCTAAATTAAAGTTACTTTGTAAACTTGCCTTAGCAATTTCATCACTTTCTGAATCTCTAATAATCTTAATAACACGATCCAAATTATCTAGGGCTATTTTAAATCCCTCTAATATATGAACTCTTGCTTCAGCTTTTTTCAATTCAAATTGCGTTCTTCTAATTATTACTTCTTTTTGATATTCAATATATTTAGAAATAATATCTTTTAATCCTAAAGTTTTTGGTGTTCCATTATCAAGCATTAAGAAGATGATTCCGAAGCTTGTTTGAAAGGCCGTATGCTTAAACAAATTATTTAAAACAACTTGTGGATTTGCATCTTTTTTCAAAGTAATTGTTATTTTTATACCATCTTTTAGATCAGTATGGTAATCAGATATACCTTCAATTACTTTATTATGAACTAAATCAGCCACTTTTTTCTTAAGTTCTGAAGTATTAACGCCATATGGTACTTCATCAATTATAATAGCGTTATGACCATTTGTCTCTTCAATACGCGCTCTACTTCTTATGGTAATTGTACCTTTACCAGTTTCATACGCTTGCCTAATACCAGAATTTCCTAAAATGATACCACCAGTTGGGAAATCTGGACCTTTTATGTATTGCATCAATCCTAAAGTATCAATTTCAGGATTATCAATATAAGCAACACATCCATCAATTACTTCACCTAAATTATGTGGAGGAATATTAGTCGCCATTCCAACAGCGATTCCCATCGTTCCATTGACCAAAATATTTGGGAATCTTGAAGGCAATATTTCCGGTTCCCTTTCACTTTCATCAAAGTTAGGAACAAAATTTACTGTATCTTTATTAATATCTCTTAACAATTCCAATGAAATCTTTGATAATTTTGACTCGGTATAACGCATAGCTGCGGCTCCATAACCTTCAATGTTACCAAAATTACCATGACCATCAACTAACATATAACGGTAGCTGAAATCTTGGGCCATCCGCACCATTGCTTCATAGATTGAACTATCACCGTGTGGATGATATTTTCCCATAACCTCACCCACAATTCTTGCACTTTTGCGGTGTGGCTTATCAGGGGTATAACCTGTATCATACATTGAATATAAAATTCTTCTGTGAACTGGCTTTAAACCATCTCTTAAGTCTGGTAGAGCCCGTTGAACAATTACACTCATTGAATATTCAAGAAAGGATGTTTCAACTTCACTTACTATGTTATTCTCTTCTAATCTATCTCTATTATGATCCATATCCTAAAACCTCCTAAACATCCAAATTTTCAACATATACAGCATTTTCTTCGATAAATTTTCTTCTAGGTTCAACTTCTTCACCCATCAATTTTTCAAAGACTGTATCAGCTGCCATTGTATCCTCTACTGTAATTTTTCTTAAAATTCTTTTATTAATATCCATTGTTGTTTCATTTAATTCTTCAGCATCCATCTCTCCTAAACCTTTCATACGCATGATATCATACTTTGTATTAGGTGAAAGACTAGCTAAATACTCATCTCGTTCTTGTTCATTTAATACATATTTTATTGTCTTACCGTGTTTAATGCAAAATAATGGTGGTTGGGCAGCATAGACATGTCCTGCTTCAACAATTGGTCTAAAGAATCGATAGAACAACGTTAACAACAATACTCTTATGTGTGAACCATCAACATCGGCATCAGTCATAATAATAATTTTGTGATAACGCAATTTTGATAGATCAAAATCTTCACCAATTCCAGTACCAAACGCTGTTATTATGGTTCTTATTTCTTCATTGCTAAGAGCCTTATCAAGCCTTGCTTTCTCAACATTTAAGATTTTTCCACGCAATGGCAAAATGGCCTGTGTCATCGAATTTCTTCCTTTAATGGCACTTCCACCAGCCGAATCTCCCTCGACTAAGAATATTTCACAAACATCTGGATTTTTATCCTTACAATCAACAAGTTTTCCACCAAAGTTAACAACATCTAAATCACTTTTACGTCTAGTCAATTCTCTTGCTCTTTTAGCAGCTATTCTAGCTCTTGATGCTGTCATCGATTTATCGATGATAATTCTTGCTTCTTCCGGATTTTCTAATAGAAATCTCTCTAAGGCATCTGCAAAAATTTTATCAGCAATACTACGAACTTCAGCATTTCCTAATTTTGTCTTAGTTTGTCCTTCAAATTGGGGATTTGGATGTTTACAAGAAATTATCATCGTAATTCCTTCTCTTACATCCTCACCAGATAGCGGTTCATCCTTTTCCTTTAACATATTACTTGCTATTGCATACTTATTTAACACCCTCGTCAAAGCCCGTCTTACACCATCTTCGTGGGTTCCACCTTCAGGAGTTGTTATATTGTTAACAAATGAATAAATACTTGAATTATAACTTTCATTGTATTGTAGCGCCACTTCAATTGAAATATCATTCTCTTCACCAGAAACATCAATAATAGTTTCATGAATTGGTGTCTTGTTTTCATTCAACATTTTAACATATTCTACGATACCACCCTCATACATGAATGAATCTTTTCTATCGGTTTCTCTTTCATCAAATAAGTTAATTTTCAATCCCTTATTTAAAAATGATAATTCACGCAACCTATTTCTTAATGTATCGTAATTAAAGACTGTCGTTTCTGTAAAAATCTCTTTATCCGGCTTAAATCTTACAGATGTACCAGTTCTCTCTTCAGGACATTCATCAATAATTTTTAAGTCTTCAACAGGATGACCACCATTGACAAATTTTTGGTAATAAACTTTTCCATCACGATAAACTTTTACCTCTAACCATTCACTTAACGCATTTACGACACTAGCTCCAACTCCGTGAAGTCCTCCTGATACTTTGTATCCTCCTCCACCAAATTTTCCACCAGCGTGCAATACTGTATAAATAGTCTCTACTGTTGATTTACCAGTTTTTGGATGAATTCCAACAGGTACTCCCCTACCATTATCAATAACTGTTATTGTATTTTCTTTTCCTACTATGACATCAATATTATTGGCATAGCCTGCTAAAGCTTCATCAATTGAGTTATCAACTATTTCCCAAACTAAATGGTGAAGTCCTCTTTCACTAGTAGTACCAATGTACATACCTGGTCTTTTTCTTACTGCTTCCAATCCTTCTAGTACTTGTATTGATGACGAATCATATACATTATCTTTCTTGTCTTCCATTACTCTCTCCACCTTTTTCTACTATTTTTCCTTCTTTTATCATATAGATATTAGCATTTTTTAATAATTTTTTACTAATATCTTTTGTATCGTTAGAGGTTATAATTACTTGGTAACCATTATCTACATAATGAATCAATTTATTTTTCTTTTTCTTATCTAATTCGCTAAAAATGTCATCCAACAATATTATCGGTTTAGTATTAGTTTTTTCCTCAAATATTGGTATCTCTGATAATTTTAAGGCAATAAAGGCTAACTTTTGTTGACCTTGTGAACCAAATATTTTTATATCATTACCAGAAATTGTAAACATAATATCATCACGATGTGGTCCATATAGAGTCATTCCCATTGCTATTTCTCTTTGTTGATTACGTCTATACTTTTCCTTTAAAGCACTTATAATATTTTGCTCTGTAAAATCTTTAAATTCTACATTAGTTTGATAAATGATATTCAAATCCTCTATACCAGTAATATCTTTATAAATTGTTGTGATATTATCATCAATTCTCTTTAAAAAGTTTTGTCTTTCAATATAAATATCAACTTCTCTTTGAATGAGATTGTTAGTTAAAATATCTAAATAACTGTAATCTCCCAAACTATTTGTCAATAATAATTTTAAATAGTCATTACGCATCTTTAATATTTTATTGAATTCATTATATTTCTTTATGTAATTACTAGATAATTGACTTATTTCAACATTTAAAAAGTTTCTTCTATCTTGAGGAGATCCTTTTATCATTTGTAAATCATCTGGCGACGATAAAATGACATATAAATTTCCAATATAATTAGATATTTTATTTATATTGTTATCGTTTATCTTAGCTAATTTATTATTTTTAGACATTTCTAGAGACAATTTTTTAAAAACTTTATCATCTTTTACTTCTCCAGTAATGATAAATTTTTCTTGATCAAATCTTATTAGATTATAATCATTTGTCGTACGATAAGATTTTGTTAGAGCTAAAGTATAAATACTTTCAAGTATATTTGTCTTTCCTTGAGCATTATCTCCTATGATTATATTTATATCTTTTGAAAAATTTACTGATAAATTTCTATAATTTCTAAAATTTACTAACTTTATTTTTCTTAAAATCAATTAAAACCACCATAAATGCCCATATTTTCACCTTAACCCTACTATACTAGTCCTCTACATACATTAATATTATACCATATATACCCCTTTAAATAAAGAAAAAAGGTCTTTTTTATTACCTTTTTTAGCTGTTTTTTTTATTAGTTTTTATTTATTTTTCTTTTTCGCGAAATCAATTCTAACATTGACGATCTACTGATTTGATTTTCTATTGATAATTTTGACATATCAATGCTCATTTCTTCATTATTTTTAAAAGTTACACGTACTCTTTGACCTTCTTTTTCATATTTTTTTATATAATTATAATTTATCCAACAACAGTCATCTAATAGACTTGACTTAGTTGGGAAAAATATAATATTTTCACTCTCTTCAATTATGATTGGCAATTTGTAACAACTATTTAACATTTTTTTTGCTGCGGATAATCTTCCTTTGTAGGTACTTCCATAATATTCACAACTATCTTCCATTATTTCATAGGCATTTTTATCAACAACCCATTCTTTTTCTAATTCCTTTACTAACGTTTTGTTGTAACCAATAGGTATTATTGCCATTGTTTCCTCATTAATTTCATATTCAATCATATAAATTCCCCCTTAAACTTAAAAAAGTTATGATCAATATATATCATAACCTTTTGTCGTATTTATTCCTATTTTGTCGTGTAATTCGAATTTTGTCAATTTTTAGTATGTTCTTATTGGGAGAACTAGTTGTGTTAATTCATCATTGTCTTTATCTTTTAAAATTATTGGCTTTATTTCCCCAACAAAGCTCAACTCTACTTTATCACCTGTAAATGATTTTAAAGCTTCCATCATGTATCTAGCACTAAAAGAAATCTTTATTTCTTCATCATTATCTTTTTCAATCCCCATCTTTTCTTCAACACGTCCTATTTCAGCTGATGATGATCGCATAATCAAAGTATTTTTAGATGTTTCAAGCGTAACTATATTCTTATCTTTATCAGAGGTTAAGATACTAGCACGATCAATGACATCATACAATGCATTCAAATCAACAGTAATTTTTAATAAAGATTCATTTGGGAATAGATTTGCTGTATTTGGATAACTTCCGCTTATTAATCTAGATTGGAAAATGATGTTATCATATTTAAATAATATTTTATTATTGAAGATATGAATCTCTATATCATTATCGTTGTCATTCAATATTCTAGAAAATTCAATGACATTTTTACTAGGTATGACTACATTATAAGATTCTTGTGAGAAATCTTTTAATGTTATAAGTTTTCTTGCTAAACGATATGAATCAGTGGCATTACATTCCATTATATTGCCATTAATTTTAAAATTAATTCCTGTTAAAATCTGTCTTGATTCATCATTAGAAGTTGCAAAAGAAGTCTGATTAATAATAGATTTAAACACTTTATTGTTGATAAGAACAAAATTTTCTTTTAATTCTAAATTTATTTTTGGATATTCATTTTGACTAATACCATTTAAATTAAATTCACTATTTTCTGTTGAAATAAGTATTTTTAAATCATCAATAACTTCGATATTTATATATTCATCTGGTAATTTTCTAACAATATCTAATATGTATTTACCTTGAATTATGATGATACCTTCTTTTTCAATAGTCATATCTTCTTTATTACTTTCAATAAAAGTCTGGATAGTTATATCATTATCAGAAGCTGTTAAAGTTAAGCCTTTATCATTTAACTCAAACTTAATCCCAGATAAGATAGGTATTAAGTTTTTAGTTGATATTGCTTTTGATACCTTATTTAAATTGTCTAATAATAAATCTTTCTTAATTTTTAATTTCATTTTGATTCCTTCTTTCTTTATTATTTAATTATTGTTTTTTTTATTATTACAGTTGAAACTGTTGATAAGTAATTTTTTTCTATTATTATAAGGTTTTTTATAATTTTTTACTTGTCGATAATTTGTGGAAAAAATTATTTAATTAACAACTAATGGATTTCTTTTTCAAGAATATCAATTGTTTTCGCTAGTTCTTTATTGGTTTTACTCTCTTTCTCTATTTTATCACACGAGAACATTACAGTTGAATGATCTTTTCCACCAAAAGCCATACCAATTTTAGGAAATGATTCATCAGTGAGTTTTCGACATAAATACATAGCTATTTGTCTTGGGAAAGCGATATTAGCACTTCTCTTTTTACCAACTAAGTCCTCTACTTGTATTTTAAAATAATCAGCAACGACTTTTTGAATTTTTGCAACGTCATTCTTTTCGGTAATGACTGTTGTAGTTGCATAATCCTTTAAAGCATCTTTGGCAAGTTCAAGCGTTATTTCATCACTCTTTCCAGTATTTGCGAAATAAGAATAAGCAATCAATCTCGTTAGAGCACCTTCTAATTTTCGGACATCACCACTTATAGTTGCGGCAATGTATTGAATGACATCTTCAGGGATTTTTTTTGTTATGTTCTCCCCTACTATTTTTCTTCGTAAGATGGCGGCTCGTAACTCTAAATCTGGTGGATAGATATCAACTGCTAATCCCCACCCAAAACGTGTTTTTAAACGATCTTCTAACTTTTTTAGGTCATTTGGGGAGGAATCTGATGATATAATTATCTGTTTATTTCCCTCGTATAAAGTATTAAAGGTGTGAAAAAATTCTTTTTGTGATTCGGTTGCCCCACCTAAGAATTGAATATCGTCAATGATGAGTACATCGATATCCCGATATTTTTGTTTAAAGAATTCGACGTAGTTAAAGTTAGTACCACTATCGTCTTTGCGATTCATTGAAACAAAATCAGTAACAAATTGTTCACTCGTTATATAAAGTACCCGTTTATTACTATGACTGACGATATAATTTCCAATTGCATGCATCAAATGCGTTTTTCCCAGTCCACTATTACCATATATAAATAAAGGATTGTAGATACGTCCAGGATCTTCAGCAACAGCCAAGGACGCGGCGTGAGCAAAGCGATTACTATTACCAACAGCAAAATTGTCAAAAGTGTATTTTGGGGATAAATTGTTGCTGATTTGATAGGGTTCTCTCCCCTCTTCTTTTATTGATTCGTCAACAATTGAATGTTGTTCCTCTTCTATTTCCTCTTTTAGTAATAATTCGATTTCATAATTGTTGCCCGTTTCTTCAAAAAAACACCGATCAATTAAATCCTTATAATTATTGATAATGTGTTGCCTAAGCATTGCGTAAGGAACAATTATTTTCGCAACCCCATTATCTATACAGTATAATTCCATTTCCGAAAACCAAGTGTTATAAGCTAATGAACTGAGCTCTTTTTTTATTTTGTCTAAAATATTAGACCATAAAACGTCTTTATCCATTCTACCACTCCCCCCGGAATATCCAAGAATTAATTTCAAAAATATTGTAACTTAAAATGTGTAAAAAGAAAACATAAAAATTATAAAAAAAAATATCAACAGCTTTTCCACAAAGTTATACACAATTTTTTAGTATATTTTGTATGGTTTTTATGATTTTTCCACATTTTCCACAAATTTTTCTTAACAAGAAAATTTTGAGTTATCAACATATTGTTAATAATGTTAAAAATTATTGCTTTTTCATATGAAATAGTTATAATAAATGCATATGAAATTTTAAGGAGTATCTTATGTGTGATTGTGTGAAATTTGACTTATTAACTTATAACGAATTGAAAGCGTTAAACATCTTTAAACATCATCCGTGTTATGCTTATCCTACCAATTATGCATTATTATTGGGAGCATATGTTTCAGAAGTTAGTACTCTTAATGCTTTGAGTTATGATCATCTCGATTATTTTCCAACGAATGGAGTAACATTTAAAAATGGAGTCACCAATTATCCACTTCCAGGAATGTATTTTGATAAAGAATCTCTTAATTTTATAAAATTTGATGAAAAGAGTCCCATTCTTGATTTAGATGAACAGATTGTTTCAGGAAGTAATTTCTTTTTAGATTCTGCGGTTTGTCCTAGACCAGTTGTGAAGTATTCTCAGATATCTCAGAATATGAAAAACATTAGAATAGGGGATAATGGTATTTTTGAAGGGGATTTTGGTGAAATGCCAACATCTTTTGTGGATAAAGATTTAGAAAAACGATTAGAAAGAGAGTATCAATCAAAACAATTAAAGATTACTGGCCGAAAATATTCATATAATTCTAGACCACCTGTTGATGCTTCATATATTGTTGATTTAGATGAAAATGTCGAGTATGAGTATAATGGCAAATATTATGTTCGCTTTGTCTCTTATAATAGTGAGGAATATGGAAATGATAATAGAGTAGGATTATATGTCAATCCTAGCTATTATGTTGAAAGTGAACACCCATATTGGCTAGAAGTAAAACCAATAAAATGGCTAATTGATAAAGAAGCTGATCTTGCTGTTATGAAATATCTTCCTTTTGCTGGGATTCCTTTTTATGGAATAGAGAATGGTAAGAATGGCGAGAGAAATGCACTAGATGATTTTTTATTAGTAAATGGATTAGAAGACTTAAAAGAACAGATTATCTCATATTTTAATAAGATGTTTGGTTTTGAGGAGGAAGAAAAAGAAGTAGAAGCTTCTGAAAATTGTTATATGTATTCCTTCTTAAATAACATTTTTGCCAAAGAGATTGTTGCACCTCGTCAAATTCAAGATTATCGAAGTGACTTTTTTATAGTTGATCAACAGGAACTTTTTCCTGTCTTTTATCAAGATAATAAAAATAAAGATGAATTTGCTGACGAATGTATAAGATATTTACTTTCTGTTACTAAAAAAACTCTTGAACTTCTTGAACAAATTAAAGAAATTGATCAACCAAGTACCGATCCAAATGTCTTTGCTGAAAAGATTAATGAGTATCGAAAACAAGTAGAGAAAGAAAATTATGCCTATGAGACGATAAAAGAAAAAGATATTTTTGATCGATTATTATCATGTATAGTAGAAGATGAAAACGTATGCGATCTCAATAGGGAATTAAGAATAATGAATAGTTCAAATAAAACCGCACTAGCAATGCAGAGAATTATTTCAAAATTACAAAAGATTACTGAAGATTACATTCTTCAGGATATACAAACTATTTTAAATGATAAAATAAAAGATTTACTTTTTGATAAAGATTCTTTGATTCAAGAAATTGAAAACGCAGTTGCGACTAATGATGAAATTCCTGAAGAAATAAAAGATTTTTTTAAGGAGTGGAAAGATTATCCAGATGAAATAAAAGGAGATATGGTTGAACATCTAGTTGAAGACTTTAATAACAACATAAAAAGAGATTTGTTTGATAATGCCAAAATAGAAGAAGTAATGAAAAAAGCTTTTGAAGATCAAAAGCGCTTTGAATTTGCTAATCAAGTAAATAAAGATTGGCTTGAAGCGGTTATAGGATTTATTGAAAAATACGTTGATGGTGATTATTCTCAATACTATGACGAATTTAAAAATTTAAAATATAATATGATTTTCATATATCCAGAATTGGAAGAGAGAGCTTTAAAAGATGGTTTAAAATTACATTCAGATGTTTTGTTCCTCAATCAAATTATTGCTGACAAATATAATTTTGATAGTAAGTTAGTAGATGACGTAAAGAATTCTTTTGGATATGAAATTATGAGTATCTGTTATCAACAATTGAAAGACTTGAAACATATTCATAGCTCTGATAACTATTATGGACAAGTATTAATTAACCATTTACTAATAAGAGCTGCATTATTATTTACTGATCGTGATTTTGTTTCTGATCTTGAGAAATGTTGTGAGTATAATCAATCTAGTGGTATTGTTTCTCCGAAAATTGGAGGAAAAGAGGGGACTCTTTCTGGAACGGGAAACGATATATTTGAAGATGCTGTAAAGAGGCATAAAAGTGAAAAGGATGAAGAATTACCAAAAATTTTAAGTCTTAGAGCTAAAAATAATTAATAGGGGGAAAATATGCTAAAAATAAACCTAGATTTATTAAAATATGAAGATGTATATAAATTAGATATATTAGCAAAGAGCGGTTATACTTGCAGTGCAACAAATTTTGCGCGAATCTTAGGAGCAAAAGTAAGTCCTAATAAAACTAGGGAAGGGGAGTTTTTAGAAGGAACTTATTTAGAACATGATCCGTGGGATGAATATTACGAAACGGAATGGGAAACTAAAAGTTCTGTTGTTGATAAAAGGGGAATTAAACCTTATCTAATAAGGATTATCAGTCCTGCATATGATGAAAATTCAAAATATTTTTTTGAGCGAATTAATCTTCGACCAGTAGTCGCTTATTCTGATATAGCTGATCAAGTGCGCAATGAAAAAATCAATGTTTTAGGGATAAATGAAGTTGAATTTGGTGAATATCCACAAAGAGGGACTTCTAATCTTGGAGAGATGATGCTTACTCGTGAATTAAATGCTGGAAATCTTGTTTCTAGTGGTAAGACATATACTGTTGATGAGACTTATGGTAAAGCTTATAATATATCAGTTACAGAAAAGAAACTTAACGAGTATTATTATAATGGCGAAAGATACGTTAGATATGTCGTTGAAGATCCGCGTAATAGTGCTGATGCTTTTTATAAATTGAAAAAGGGAAGTATTCATTTCTTTAAAGTAATGCCAATTAAATGGTTAGTAGATAAGGAAAAAAATATTGCCATTGCTAAAAATGTTTTCTTCTGTGGATGCAAATTTGCACCATATAAAATGAATTATCATGATATGTTAAGCTATCCAAATGAATGTGGAGGATATCAACGTTACTATGATGGTGATTTTGATAAGTCAGTCATAAACCAGTTTATGAATGAACACATTGCCAATGATATAATTGTGAGTGATAGTCAAGTTAGAAAATCACTTGATGTTAGTGCTGATTTTATAGATCTATGTCAAAAGGCATTTGTTTTACCAGAAGATGTGTTGAGTGGAAATAGTGCAAAGTATGAACAAATTGATATTCCAGGTATACAATCTGCTATTGCTAAACAGTTGGCAGCAGTTGATGATGAATACTTTGATGTCACTAAAAAATTTGTCACAGGATTTGGTGAAAAATTAAAATGTCCATTTGATTTTATGGTTAAAGAAGAAAGAATCCGCAGAAAATCAAAACAATTTTAAAGCATTAAATAATGTTGTGATAAAATGCTAAGTATACAAAAAATGAAGGCTTTGATAATAATGAAAAAATAAGATAATCCTCAAAAACTTTAAATAAAATAGGAGCATATTGATGTTGACAAATAATCTATTTTTTTATTATAATAATGTAGATTTTAGTTTGGAGGTGGAATTAGATGAAGCGTACATATCAACCAAATAATAGAAAAAAAGCTAAAAAACATGGATTTTTTGCTCGTGTAGAAACAAACATTTTAAATAAACGTAGAAAAAAAGGTCGTAAAGAATTAGTTAAATAAACTACTGGTAACAGTGGTTTTTTTAATATATAATATGTTCATGAGGTGTTTTATGAAAAAAAAGTACATAGTCAAAGAACACAAAGATTTCAGTAAAGCAATTGATAAAGGAAAATACTATAAAGATAAAGCTTTTGTACTTTATTGTGGAAGCAACGGATTAACTCATTATCGTTTTGGTATCTCAATAGGAAAAAAGGTTGGCAACGCTGTAACTAGAAATAAAATTAAGAGACAAATGCGTATGATTATTGATGATTATAAAAAAAACTATCAAAATGGTTTAGATTATATTATAATAATTAAGTGTAGTTATATTTCTGAAACTTTTAGTGAAATAAAAAGCTCATTTGAAAATATAATAGATAAGATTAATAAAAGTATGAATAATGAGGAGAAGAAGAATGAAAATAAATAAAAAGGTAAAAATATTGACGATATTACTAGTAATGGTGCTGGTTTTATCAGGATGTACGAAGACTTTGCAGGATAAAGATGGCAAAGCAGTTCAAAATCCTGAAACAAAGCAAAGTTTAACCCAAAATATTCTTTGTAAACCAACGGATCCTGATACTATTAAAGTTTATGAACAACACGCTGATAAAGTAGATATTAATTCTTTACCTGAATGTTCAGAGTTTAAAATCAATTCTGGTAAAGATGAAGGCTTGTGGACAAATGTGTTTGTTAAACCTCTTGCTTGGGTAATAGTTAAGATTGGTAAATGGGTAAAAAATTATGGATTATCTTTGATTATTACCAGTTTATTAATCAGATTGATTGCTTTCCCAATTACTAAAAAGACAGCTATGCAATCTGAGTTGATAGCTAAGGCTAAACCGGAACTTGATAAGATAGAAAAAAAATATGAAAATAAAACTGATCAAGAATCTATGTTTAAGAAAACGCAAGAGATAAGTATGATTTATAAGAAATACAATATTTCTCCTGCCTCTGGTTGTTTGTATGCATTTTTACAATTGCCGCTATTTATAGCATTTTTAGAGGCAATAAATAGAATGCCAGCTATTTTTGAAGACGAACTCTTATTCTTTAAATTAGGAACATCACCAATGACAGCTATGCAAAATGGTAATTTCCTATACTTGATATTAGTTGTTATTTTAGGATTAGTAACATATTTTTCATTTAAGCTCAATGTTTCAACTGTCCAAAACGATCAAACTAAAATGATGAATAGAACAATGGTAATAATGATTGTTGTCATGTCTCTATTTATGACAGCAGCATTAGATATATATTGGTTGACTAGTAACTTGTTTACAATTGGTCAAAATTTATTGATTAAAAGGAGTAAGATAGCACATGAATAAACATGAATTTGTTGGAAAAACTAGAGAAGAAGCAATTGCTCTAGCACTTGACGAGTTAAAAGCACAAGAAAAAGATTTGATTATTCAAGAAGAAGAACAAAAGGGTGGTCTATTTAAGAGTAAAAAAGTTATTCTTGAAGTAGTAAAGCGCAGTGAGGTTATTGATTTTATTAAAGAGTCAGTTCTAAATCTTACAAAAGCAATGGGCGTTAATGCAAATATTGAGGTTAAAGTACGTGATGACGTCTTAAATATTGTTTTGTATAGTGATAATAACAATATTTTGATAGGAAAGAATGGTCGCACTATTGATGCTCTTTCTTTGATAATTAAGCAAATGATTCAAAATGAAGTAGGGGAGTCATTCAGATTTAATTTAGATGTTGCTGAATATAAATTAAAACAACAGAAGAGGTTAGAAAATTTAGTTAAGAGAACTGCTCGTGAAGTTGCAAAAACAAAAATTGATGCTAAACTAGATCCAATGAATTCATATGAAAGACGTATTGTGCACAATATCTTGAACGATGACAAATACGTTTATACTGAGAGTGAAGGCGAGGAACCAAATCGTTACGTCGTCATCAAATGCCGTGAAAATAAATAAAATTAAAGACTATTACTAATCGTAATAGCCTTTTTTTGTGATATAAAAATTATTCTTTATAAGTTTTTTGTTTAACTTTATATAGACACCTTTTAATGTTATCTAATTGTTGATGAGAAAGAATCGTATGATAAATCATAGATTGGTATAATAAATCTTTATCGTCTTCAGCTGGTAATTCAAGTTTTAATGCGCTATAATTACGAAGAATTTTATTGCGGGAAATGTAAGTTCCATTAAAATTATAGATTTCTCCTTCCTCATCTAAATATAAGTTATCAATATCTGGTAGTAATAGAGGACAACGTTTAATACTTATACGTGGTTTATCCCCAAGAATTCTTTCCATCTGTGTATCTATAAAATGTGGTGTGGCATTCTCAATGACCTCATCTAAACAACGTTGTGGTATGAGAAAAGAATTAGGAGTGAGAATGTTATGAGAAAATTCATCATCTTGAGTTAATATATCTAATCCAAAATTTTCAGCAATGATTAAGCGTTTCATCATATTGCTAATATCTTCTCTATTTCCTTCAAATTTGATAATTTCGTTGACTGGTAGTTGGTGCTCTAAAGAAAAATCGACAAGGTCAAATAAATCAGTGTTTTTTAATAAATTTAAAACATTGTTATTAGTTAAGCTAAAGCCATATTCTTTTATGAGAGCTATTCTTTCTTTTAACTCATCCGTAGGTAATAATAAAATAGAAGGATCATAGTTCTTACTGCTAAATGAAACATTTTCTTCTTTTAACAATTGATAATTTTCATCGACAAGCTCTTTTAATCCATTAGGATTATCCTCTGTTTGCACTTCCAAAATATGAGGATGCGCGTCTAAAAATTCCCTTGTAACAGCAGATGTTTTGTAATAAGAAATAATAGTCTCAGCAGCATTTTTATTTAGTTTTAACAAATTATATAGGCATTCTTTATTAGTAATAGTTTGAATAGGAAATCTATTTTGTTGAAATAAGGTTAAAAGTTCAGTTAAATGTTCAAGCTTTAAATCTAAACTCTCAATATCCATAATTAAACTGGGATGAATACCAAATTTTGTCAATAATTTATGTGGTTCACTTTCTTTATTTAAATTGTTTTCTTCTTCCGTTAATTGTTCATATTTTTTTAACTGTTCTTGCAATATTTTTTCCATTAAACAACACTGAACTTCTAAAGGAAGATTTTTCCAACTTGAATCATAATCCTTAATACCATCACCACTTTTAATTTTTTTATCTATTTCTTCGTAAATGGCAATGGTTTTTAATTTTTTATGGATATTTTTATTTGTTTCGCCTGAATATTTTTGCAATTTCTCTAAAGTTTCGGAATAATTAGATACATTTTTAATTCTTTCGAAAAAATAATTCAAAAATTTGTTTTTGTCTTTTGGCTTCATCTCTTTGATTTTTTCTTTTACTCGACGTTGACTTTCTTTTAGAAAAACTAAATTGATCCAATCGATAACTATTTGTTTATCAAATTTTATGTATTTCAATAATATATCAATAAATGGTTTATGTTTATTAATAGAGCCAATACCATTATGATCTAAGGGGATAGCTTGGATATTGATATCACTTACATCATCTATTGCTTTTAACTTAGTAAAGGCTGGAAATATACTATTTAAAAAACTACTTAAGTCATTATTAACACAATCATTACAATACTTATTTAATTCATTAATAATATTTTTGACCTCTTCAACAGAAGTATCATTAGAATTTACCAATAAAACCAATCCAAATAATTCCCCAAAATTTAAATTGATGAGACTATCATAGGGAGAAGGATTATACTTACTATATAAGAAATTAAAGTACTTTAATCGTTTTTGAATATTTTCGACATCGGTTCTATCTTTCCCGCTTTCTATTAATTTTTCTAAATTCATAATTACTGACCCCTTTTTAAAAGTTGTAATACTTTGGCACTCAACTCTTTTTGTTCTTCAATATAGTTCTGATCACTTAATTTTTGGACGATATCATCGCGTTCTTTAATCCAAATTCCATACCTATTCGAGATAAATTTCCTTTGGGTTGTCGTCCATGATGTCTTTTTGTTCATAGCGCCCAATATAGCATAAATATTAGAAGAAATATGTGTCATATAAATACGCGCTTGATGGATTTTATTTTTGGCATAGACTACTTCTCTTGGACAAGATAACCTGTTTAAAACCATTGATTCACCAGTAATTAATGGTTCAAAGATTTTTAAAAAATGTTTGTGCAAATCCGGTGGTAATTCTTGAAGATCTTGATAGAGATATGAGTTATTTGCTGAATTAGTCAAATGAATTAAAAGAGGATGATTTTTAGCTTCAATTATCTCATCATCTTCGGTGATATTGACGCGACAATTTTTCAAAACATTGAAAATCTCTTTTTTATGTTGAATCTGTTTTTTGATTTCGTCAAATTCTGTACCATCCATTGTTTCTTTAAATTCTAATAAGTAATCACTTGTGAAGACAATATCTTTTTGACATTCAATCATCAAATCATTAATAGTCGAATAAAAATTAGGATCGTTTATATTTGGTAATAGTGAAGCAATCGATTCAATTGGACTTGATTCAATCGTTCGCCATAATTTTTGTATTTTGGCATTAACTTTAATTTCTGAAACTGGTGATTGGTCTTCAGCAACGTTCTTTTCAGGAATGGACGGAGGAGGTGTTGGTAAAATATATTTACTTCTCTGTTCAGCCTCTTTCAAATTTTTAATATTCTGTTCTTTCTCTTTAATAATACTTGCATTATACGTTTGGACAAGCTTTAAAAAATCCAATAAATCAGGTAAATCTGTAATATTGCTATCACTAGCTAATTGAATTGGATCAGATATATAATTTCCCTTGGCTAGGGTTTTAATTTCATCTAAACGCATAGTATTTTCACCTCATTAATAAAAACGTTTCATATTATACTATAAAAACCTCTTTTTTTCAAGAATATATAGTTTTAATATTTTTGTTTTCTTTTCTTCTTCAGGTGTGTTATAATATGCTCGATTTAAGTATTTATTAGGTGGTGGTGCTAATGGATGATACAATTGCTAGTATATCGACGACTTTGGGAGTAGGAGCTATTTCAATAATTAGGGTTAGTGGTAGTGAAGCAATCGAAATAGTTAATAAGATTTATAAAGGAAAAGATTTGTCTAGAGTAGATAGTCATACTATCAATTATGGCCATATTGTCGATAGAGATGAAATCATAGACGAAGTGTTAGTCTCTGTCATGAGATCACCAAAAACATTTACTACCGAGGATGTCGTTGAAATCAATTGTCACGGTGGAATCGCAACAACTAATAAAGTAATGGAATTATTACTATTAAATGGAGCGCGATTAGCGGAACCAGGAGAATTTACTAAGAGGGCCTTTTTAAATGGGCGAATTGATTTAATTGAGGCTGAATCAGTGATGAATGTTATCAATGCCAAAACTGATAAAGCTAGAAAACTATCAATCAATCAACTCGAGGGGCGAGTAAGCCAAATCATAAGAAATTTTCGGAAAGAATTATTAGAACTTCTTGCTAATATTGAGGTAAATATCGATTATCCAGAATATGAGGATATTGAAGTCATGACGGTTGAAAATATTCGTAAAGAAATGGTTAATATAAGAGAAAAATTAACTAAAATTGTCAAAGAAAGTGAAAATGGTAAAATCATTTGTGATGGAATAAAAACGGTTATTGTCGGAAGACCTAACGTTGGAAAAAGCAGTATTTTAAATCGTCTATTAGACTATGATAAAGCTATTGTTACGGATGTTGCGGGGACGACTAGAGACATTGTTGAAGGAGAAATCAATTTAGATGGAATTCTTTTGAAGTTGGTTGATACAGCAGGTATTCGTCAAACGGAAGATGTCGTTGAAAAAATTGGTGTTGACCGCAGTTTGGAACAAATAGATAGTGCCGATTTAATTATCATGGTTTTGAACAATAATGAGAAATTGACGGATTATGACTTTGATCTATTGGAAAAAATAAAAAATAAAAAAGCCATTATTGCTATTAATAAATGTGATTTAAAAAGAAAGATTAATTTAGATGAAATATCTAATTCTAATGTAATTGAGATTAATACTATTGATGAGGATAAGATCGATATATTAAAAAATAAGATAAAAGAAATGTTTAATTTAGATGAAATTGACCAAAGTGATTACAATTTTTTAAGTAATGTTAGACAGATATCTTTAGCTAAAGAGAGTTTGGCTATTTTAGATGAAGTGGAAAGAGAAGTAGATAGAGAAGACCCTGTTGATTTGATTGAAATTGATATAAAACGTATTTGGACCAAATTAGGAGAAATAATTGGTGAAAATTATTCTGATGAATTAATAGATCAACTCTTCAGTCAGTTTTGTCTAGGAAAATAGGAAGTGTTAATATGAATTATGATGTGATAGTAGTAGGAGGAGGACATGCTGGTTGTGAAGCGTGTTTAGCTAGTAGTAGATTGGGTAAGAATACTCTTTTGGTTACTGGACGAATTGAAAATATTGCCGATATGCCTTGTAATCCATCAATAGGTGGGCCAGCTAAGGGGATAGTCGTTAGAGAAATAGATGCCCTTGGTGGTGAAATGGGGAAAAATACCGATAAAAGTTTTTTACAGATGAAAATGTTGAATTTTAAAAAGGGACCAGCTGTTCGGGCTCTTCGAGCACAAGCTGATAAAATAACTTATAAACAAGAAATGTTGAAAACTTTAAGAAATCAAGAAAACCTTTCTATTCTAGAAGCGATGGTTGAAGATTTAATTGTCAATAATAATAAAATAGGTGGAATAATTCTTGAAGACGGAACCAAAATTAAAGCTAAAGCTGTTATTTTAACAACGGGAACTTATTTAAAAGGAGCTGTTTTATATGGATCGACGAAGTTCAGTAGTGGACCGCATGATGAAAAGCCATCCCTTCATCTAAGTGATAAATTACGAACTTTGGGTTTCAATATCAAAAGATTGAAAACGGGTACTCCTCCACGAATTGAGAAGAGTAGTATTGATTTTACGAAGGCTTCTCTAGAACCAGGCGATGATGTCTGTCACCAATTTTCTTTTTCTAAAAAAATAGAATACAACCCTGATGATCAGATTCCTTGTCACTTGATATATACGACGCCTGAGACGCACGAGATAATTCGCAATAATTTAAATAAATCAAGTATGTATGGTGGTTATGTTGAAGGAGTTGGACCAAGATATTGCCCATCAATTGAAGATAAGATTGTTCGTTTTGCTGACAAAGAACGTCATCAACTCTTTTTAGAGCCAGAAAGCATCTATTATGATGATATTTATATTCAAGGATTTTCAACCAGTATGCCTCACGACGTCCAAGAAGAAATGGTTCACAGTTTGCCTGGCTTAGAACATGCTGTTATCAAGAAATACGCCTATGCTATTGAATATGATGCCATTGATTCTCTCCAATTGCGCCCGAGTCTTGAGACAAAAGTTGTTGAAAATTTATTTACAGCTGGGCAAATTAATGGTACGAGTGGATATGAGGAAGCTGCTGGTCAAGGTTTGATAGCGGGAATCAATGCTGTTCGAAAAATAGATGAAAAAGAACCTTTAGTTTTAAAAAGAAATGAAGCATATATTGGTGTTTTGATAGATGATTTAGTTGTTAAAGGAGTTATTGATCCATATCGATTGCTAACGTCACGGGCTGAGTATCGTCTTTTACTTCGCCACGATAATGCCGATATCCGTCTAAGAGAATATGGTCACGAAATAGGATTAGTTAGTGATGCAGAATATCAAGCATTTCAAACTAAAATAAATGATATTGCCCAACTTGAAAACGACTTAATAAAGACAAAGATCACTCCTAAAAAAGAGATAAATGATTATTTGCACAGTTTAGATTCAGCTGAAATATATGATAGTATGACTTTGTACAACTTGTTAAAACGGCCAGAAATATCTATTGACAATATTATGAGATTTTTAGACAAAGATTATGACGCTAATGTCAAAGAACAAGTTGAAATCAATATAAAATATGAGGGATACATCAAAAAAGCTAATAAAGATGCAGAAAAGATGCTTGAGTATGAAAATATTAAGATTCCTGATGATATCGATTATTCCAAAGTTATTAATCTTGCCAGTGAAGCTTGTCAAAAATTGACGGAAATTAGGCCTGTCTCAATTGGTCAAGCAATGCGAATAAGTGGTGTAAATCCAAGCGATATAACGATGTTGCTGATGCATTTGCGAAAGGAATCTAGAAATGAATAGAGAGTTATTTGTTGAAGAAGTAAAGAAATTAGGTATTGATGTTGACGAAGATAAGTTAAGTAAATTAAACATTTTCTACGAATTGCTGCTTGAATGGAATGAAAAAATAAATTTGACGACGATTGTTGAAGAAGAGAGTGTCTATTTAAAACATTTTTACGATAGTTTAACTCTTTATCGAGATGTTGATCTCACCAAAAAAATTAAGCTTTGTGATGTCGGAAGTGGAGCTGGCTTTCCAGGGATCGTTTTAAAAATATTTTTTCCAAATTTAGACATTACCCTCATCGATTCATTGAATAAGAGAGTCATATATTTAAATGATGTGATAAAAAAGTTAGATCTTTCAGACATAAGAGCTATTCATGCCCGTATGGAGGATTATAGTCGTCTCCACGAAGAGGAGTTTGATGTTATCACAGCCCGTGCTGTAGCTTCCTTACCAATCCTTTGTGAAATCTGTGTTCGAGCATCAAAAATGAATGGTAATCTCGTCTTCATGAAAGCAAATTGTGATGATGAGATGGTCAATATTGATAAAAAAATCACAAAATTATCTTTAAAATTGAACAGTGTTGATAAATTTGTTTTGCCAATCGAAAATAGTAACCGAACAATTATCAAAATTGATAGAGTGGATAAATTAAATAAAATTTATCCTCGCACTATAGATAAAATTAAAAAAAATCCATTGTAAAATGGATTTTATTATTATATAATTTAAGATAGAATAAGAATAGATGGAGGGTTGATTATGGAAAATGAAGTTGTTCAATTGTATCTTGATGATATAATTCCTAATAGATTTCAACCAAGAGAGGTTTTTAATGATCAAGCATTAAAAGAATTAGCTATTTCAATTAGAGAACATGGAGTCATTCAGCCAATTATTGTAAGAAAGTTTGGAGATAAATACGAAATAATAGCTGGTGAAAGAAGATATAAAGCATCGACGATGGCAGGTCTTACCAAAATACCAGCAATTGTTAGAAATTTAGATGATAAGGAATCTTCAAAAGTTGCATTAATAGAGAATCTTCAAAGAAGAGATTTAACGCCAATCGAGGAAGCTCGTACATATCAAAAGATCTTGGACTTAGATGAAATGACACAAGAAGATTTAGCCAAGACAATGGGAAAGAGTCAATCATCTGTATCTAATAAATTGCGTTTATTGTCATTACCAGATGAAGTGCAGGAAGCATTGTTAAAAGAAGAAATATCTGAAAGACATGCGCGCAGTCTATTGAATTTAAATGATAAAAATATGCAAGTTGAATTGTTGAAAGAAGTCATCAGTACCAAGATGACCGTTCGTGATTTAGATGCAAAAATAAAAAAACTAACCGAGGGAGCTTCTAGTGAGTCCAGCGAGACAAGTGGTGGTAGTATGATGAATGTCGTAGAACAACCTGATCAAGAAAAAGCAAATGATTTGATAACCCCACCAGAACCTATGAGTGCAAATCAACCTTTAGAGAATTCTAATAATATAGAATCTCTCTTCACTAGTGCCAATTCAAGAACCACTGATAATTTATTTAGTGATAATGTTCAACCGACAAATGAAACAAATACAAATGATAATTTAGGAGCTGAAAATAAAATGAATAACGATAGTTTGTTTGGAAATAGCTCAAATCAAAATGATATCAATACAGTTCCAGATATACTTAATAATACCAATATTTTTGGACCTCGTGATGTAACGAATGATCCGACGACCGTTGATATTAACAAAATTCGCGAGCAGTCAGCTGACATTGCACCAAAACCAACTGAACCATCTAAGAGTATCTTTGATGTCAATGGTTTGGTTAATAAGAATGTTGATGTCAACTCTTCAACTAATAATGCTAGCAGTTTCATTCCAAAATTTAATGATGAACAAGAAGCTAAACCTGAAACTACTAATATAAATGGTAATGGATTACTTTCTGGTATGCCTAGCTTAAAACCAGTTGAAAATACACCAACGCCAAATAGCTCTAATACATCTAGTCTATTCGGTTCTTCCATTGAACAAAATACTTCTAGTGTGAATAATAATAGTTTATTCACTACACCAACCGTAGATACAATAAAGACAAATAATGAAAGCTTATTCGGTTCAAATCCTAATAACTCTTCAATGATTGCTGATAGTATGGTATCATCTAATAGTGTTACTAAAGCAGTTCAAGATGTTAAAGATGTTATTAAGGCATGTCAAGATAAAGGATATAAAGTATCTGTAGAAGAGTTAAATTTAGATAATGAAATTCAATTAATAGTAAAATTTAATAAGGACTAAGACAGTTTACTGTCTTTTTTCTTTCAAAAGCAAATTATTTTTTTGTTTTCAAAAACTATTTTCTTATATTTCTTTTTTTGTTATTATATATATAGTTATATTTAGAAGGTGATGAGATGGGAAAGGTAATATCTTTGGTTAATCAAAAGGGTGGAGTAGGAAAGACAACAACTAGTATAAATCTTTCGGCGTCTCTAGCTGTGTTAGGGAAAAAAGTTTTATTAATTGATTTAGATCCTCAAGGTAATGCAACGACGGGAATTGGAATAAATAAAGGTGAGATAGAAAATAGTATATATGATGTATTGACGGATACCTGTGATATTGAAGAAGCAATTATCACTAGTAAATATAAAAGATTATATGTCATCCCATCAACAATTAGATTAGCTGGTATTAATACAGAGTTAGTTGAAAGAGGAATAGATGATGCGAGTTTTGTGCGTGGGGCGCAACTAAAGAATAAATTAGATGGTGTCAAAGATAATTTTGATTTTGTCATTATCGATTGCCCACCAGCATTAGATTGGATTACGACAAATGCCTTGACAGCCTCTGATTCAGTTATTATTCCTGTACAATGTGAATTCTTTGCGTTAGAAGGAATAATGCAATTATTGAACAGCATTGTCAAAGCTCAAGAGAAATTGAACCCTAAACTTGATATAGAAGGCGTATTACTAACAATGTTGGATTCAAGGACAAATTTGGGATTTGACGTCGTAGAAGATATCAGAAAGTTTTTCAAAGAGAGGGTTTACAACACAATTATTCCAAGATTGATAAGACTTACAGAAGCACCATCTCATGGGAAACCAATAGTAGCTTATGATCCTAAAAGTAAAGGAACAGAAGCATATTTAAATTTAGCTAAGGAAGTGATTGAGAGAAATGGACACAACTAGAAGAAGAGCATTAGGTAAAGGACTTGAAGAATTGTTTAGTAATGAACAATTAGATTTTAATAAAATGGAAGAAAAAATAGTCAATTCAACTCCTAAAGAAGAAATTGTGGAAATTAAATTGGCTGATTTACGAAGCAATCCGTATCAACCAAGAAAGATATTTGATGAAGAAAAATTAAAAGAATTAGCCGATTCAATCAAAGAACACGGTGTCTTTCAACCTATAATTGTTAAGAGAAGCATTAAAGGATACGACATTATTGCTGGTGAGCGAAGAGTAAAAGCTTGTCAAATGGCTGGTCTTGAGACAATTCCAGCTATCATTAGAGATTTCTCTGATTCTGATATGATGGAAATTGCTCTTTTAGAAAATCTTCAAAGGGAAAATTTAAATCCTATTGAAGAAGCTGATGCATACAGAAAACTATTAGATTCATTGAGCTTGACACAAGATGAGTTGGCCAAAAGACTCGGAAAGAGTAGAAGTCATATTACTAATATGTTGGGATTATTAAATTTACCAGATGAAGTTAAAAGTTTGATAAATGAAAATAAAATCTCAATGAGTCATGCTCGTGTTTTGAGTAAAATGGAGGATAAAGAAAAAATTGATGATTTCGTCAATATGATTTTGAATGATAATCTCAATGTTCGTGAAATGGAAGAATTATCTAGAACTGCGGATGTTTCAAAGACTCATAAAATAAATCGCAAACCACAAGAGAATGAATATAGTTATTTAGAGGATGAATTGTCTGACAAATTGGGAACGAGAGTTAAGATAAAGAAGAATAAGATAGAGATAGTGTTTACTAATAATAGTGATTTAAATCGTATTTTAGAAATTATGAATTTAAACGATTAGGAGTAAAAATATGAATATTCTTGGTATGATTCTAAATAAAAAGATATATTTGCCTATTTTTTACATAGTTATTGGTATTACTTTTTATGTATTATTAAAAAAGATAATAGTTACGCTTTTTAGCAAGAGAAAAAAATTAAGTCCTAAAAATGTTAAAAAGTATAAGACGTTGTTACAAATAATAACGGATTGTATAAAAATAATTATTATTATTTTAGTCCTTTTATCAATATTGGCCGTTTATGGCGTTAATGTCAAAGCAGCTTTAGCGGGATTAGGAATTGCTTCAGTATTGATAGGTTTAGCTTTTCAAGATTTATTTAAAGATGTAATTGTCGGTTTCTCTATCATTGTTGAAGATTATTTCTCTGTTGGTGATATCGTTGAAGTTGCTGATTTCAAAGGAGAAGTATTACATATTGGTATTAAGAGCACAAAGATTAAAAGATTAGATGGTCCAATTATGGTAATTGCCAATCGTAACATTGATAAAGTGATCAATTATTCTAATACTAATTCTTTAGCTATTGTCGATATACCTGTTGCTTATGAAGAAAACATTGACAATATAGAAAAAGTTTTAAATGAATTATTTTCTAAATTATCAAAAAAATTACCACATTTACGAAAAGATATAACAATATGGGGAGTAGAGGAATTAGCTGATTCAAGTGTTATTATTAGAGCGGTTGCTGAAACAGATCCAATGGAACATTTCAACGTCCAAAGAGAGATAAGAAAAGCTGTTAAGCAAGAATTTGATAAGAAGGGAATAAAGATTCCTTATCCACAAATAGAGGTTCATAATGGAAAATAAAGAATATGTTTTGGGAAGTATTGTCGAAATGAAAAAAGGGCATCCGTGTGGTGCTAATGAATGGGAAATTATTCGTCTCGGTGCTGATATAAAAGTTAGATGTGTCAATTGTAATAGAATTGTTATGATTCCAAGAATAGAATTTAATAAAAAAATAAAAAAAGTATTAAAGTAGGAGTAATTATGAGAGAAAAAAGAAAAAAAAGATTGAAAAAATTTAGGTTTCATCCGACTACGACATTTATTATCTTAACAATTTTTGTAGTTATACTCAGTTGGGTATTATCTCATCTCAATGTTCAGTCATCTTATAGTGTGATAGATCCAGATACTTTAGAATTACAGACAGTCGTTGTAAAAGTTCAAAATTTATTGACAGCTGATGGCTTTAAGTTGTTGATAAGTGATGCGGCTAGCAATTTTGCTTCATTCTCACCATTTATCAATTTAATGGTTGCTCTAATTGGGTTATCCGTTGCCCATGCATCTGGTTTTATAAAAGCTTTTATTCGTAATAAAACTTTAAAATTGAACAATAAAGTAATTACTTTCATAATCATTCTATTAGGAATTTTTTCAAGCTTAGTTAATGATGTGGGATATGTTGTATTAATTCCTTTAGCAGCCTTGATTTTTGTGGCCAATAAGCGTAGTCCACTACTTGGTATAGCAACAGCTTTCTGTGGAGTTTCTTTTGGAAATGCCATATCATTATTCACTGGTAGTTTGGATGTATCGCTAGTAAGACAGACGACTTTAGCGGCTCATCTAGTTGATGCAACTTATCATGTACCATTGCTTTCAAATATATTTATTATGATTACTACGGCGATTATTTTAGCAATTGTTGGTACGATTGCAATTGAGACGATTGTTGTCAAAAGAATTGGTAAGTATAAGAACGCTGAAGAATTAGAAAATACGATGGAAGTATCTGATCTTGCTGTTTTAGATGACAAAGAAAAAATTGAAAGAGATTATTTGACCAAAAAAGGATTGAGAAATGCTTACATCGTTGGAATATTTATGATTCTTGTATTTATGTATATGATCATTCCTGGGTTACCACATTCTGGTCTACTTCTAGATATGAAACAAAGTGTTTATGTAAAACAACTATTTGGAGATACATCATATTTTCAATTAGGCTTTACCTATTTGACATCTATTTGGTTCTTAGTTGTTGGTATTGCTTATGCTATTGGAGCTAAAACGATTAAAAATGATAAGGAATTATTAGAAAAAGTGTCTGTTTTCTTTACCGATATCGGTGGACTGATAGTTACAATCTTCTTTTTTGTTCAATTCATATCTATCTTTAAAAAGAGTAATATTGGTGTCGTTTTAGCAAGTATGGGAGCAAACTTTATCAGCAGTTTGTCACTAAGTGGTATTGTCCTTGTTGTTGTTTCATTAATCGTAATGAGCCTTTCTGGATTGTTCCTCACATCAGCTGTTAATAAGTGGTTAATTTTTTCTCCAGTAGTAGTTCCATTGATGATGCAATCTAATATTTCACCAGAATTTGCACAATTCATTTTGCGAGCTGCTGATTCAATCACTAAAGGAATAACACCTTTACTAGGTTATTTCATAATATATTTAGGATATTTAAATATTTATAATAATACACACGAACCAATCACTATTAGAAAAGCTTTATCGTTTATAATGCCTTATTTTATGCTAATTGCGATAACATGGTTTGTCATTGTTGTCGGTTGGTATATTATTGGTTTACCAATTGGTCCACATACTTTCCCCACAATATAGGATATGAGGAGATAAATCATCAAGATTTATCTCTTTTTCTTTGAAACCAATTTTAGCTGTGTTATAATACTTTTGAAAAAGAAGGAGGTTTTTTTATGAGCTTAAAAGCTGGTATTGTCGGATTGCCTAATGTTGGTAAATCGACATTGTTTAATGCCATAACTAAACAAAATATTTTGGCGGCAAATTATCCGTTCGCAACAATTGATCCTAATGTTGGTGTGGTAGTAGTACCTGATAAAAGATTGGATAATTTGAATGAGATGTATAAACCAAATAGATTAATTCCTACGAGTTTTGAATTTACCGATATTGCTGGATTAGTCAAAGGAGCTAGTCAAGGTGAAGGACTAGGAAATAAATTCTTGTCCCACATTAGAGAAGTAGACGCTATTTGTGAAGTAGTTAGATGTTTTGAGGATAGTAACATCATTCATGTTGAAAATGGTATAGATCCGATAAGAGATATTGAAATAATCAATTTAGAGTTGGCCATTGCTGATCTAGAAATCATTAATAATCGAATAGATAAAATAAAGAAGAAAGCTGAAACAAATCGTGACAAAGAGGCCTTAGTCGAATTAGAAGTTTTAAGAAAAGCTAAGGATAATTTAGAGAGAAGTATCCCACTTAGAATGGTTTCTTTCACGGATGAAGAGATGATTTATTTAAAAAATTTCAGTCTCTTGACGATTAAACCTATTATCTATTTAGCTAATGTTAGTGAAGATGATTTAGTCAACGGCAATAAATATGTTGAAGAAGTAGAAAAATATGCGTTGAAGGAAAAAGCTAAAACTATTAAGATGTGTGCAAAACTTGAATGTGAATTGTGTGATGTTGATGAAGAAGAGAAACTTGAGATGTTAAATGCTGTTGGGATTGAAGCTAGTGGACTAGATCAATTGATTAAGGCGACATATGATTTGTTAGGTTTAGAAACGTTTTTCACGGTTGGAAAAGACGAAGTCAGGGCTTGGACATATAAAAAAGGTACTAATGCCAAAAAATGTGCCGGAATCATTCATTCGGATTTTGAAAAAGGATTTATTAAAGCTGAAGTAATGTCTTATGATGACTTAATTAAATATGGTGATGAGTTAAAGGTAAAAGAAGCAGGAAGAGCTAGACTAGAAGGAAAAGATTATATTATGCAAGATGGCGATATTTGTTTATTCCGCTTTAATGTGTAAAACTTAGAAATAAAAAGTGAGAATCTTGCTTTTTATTTTTTCGTGACAATATAAATTATGTGTGCTATAATACAAGGCCTATGGGGGTAATGCTATGAAAATTTGTAAAATTGCGATTGTGACAACTGGTCAAGAAAATTTTGATGGTGAATATGATTTAGAACATAAAGATATTTTTAGTCCATTAAAAGAGACTGGTGAAAGTTTAATTGTTAAAGTTAGAGAAAGCTATTTTGGTGATGACGTTCGAGAAGTTGTAACAGATGTAAAGATTCCAATGCTTCGTGTCAGATTTTATACTTGTGATGGATTTATTGAGGGATATCAAAATATTGGTTTGCGAACAGGAGTTCATCGTTATGGAGTTATCTATCAACAATGTGAAAATAATAAAAAATACAAATGGGGATACGAAACGGTTGGCTATGACGAAACAAGCAAATATTTGACTAGCCATAGAGATGATCCAAACTGGAAAAGACAACTTTTAAATGAATTTCATCCAGAAATAATTGAAAAAGAAGCTATGGATGCAGAAAATAGACAAACGAACTATGAGAGCGATCGTGTCAAAAATTTGATAAAGAGATTTCAAAATAGTCGTAGAAGAAGGGAAAAGCAGGAAAAATAAAAAAATTTTCATTTACAAAGATAAATCTTTTTGTTATACTACTAACGAGTATTTAGGTACTCCTTGCCTAGTAATAGGCCAAAAGTCCAAAAGGAGGTGTAGATAATGTTTAAATATGAAATGATGTTTATCGTTAGACCTGATTTAGAAGAAGCTAATATTAAAAAAGTTGGTGAATCTATGAAAGCTTTAGCTGAAGAAAAAGGAGCTAAAGTGGTTGATTATAAAGAAATGGGTCAAAGAGAACTAGCATATACTATCAAGAACTATAAAAATGGATATTATTTTCTAATAGTTATTGAAACACCTAACGATGAATCTGTTAAAGAATTAGATCGTGTTGCATTAATTAATGAAGATATTATTCGTCATTTAATTGTTAAAGTTGAAGATTAAGAAAAGAGGAATAGTGTATGAATAAAGTTTTTTTAATAGGAAGACTAACTCGTGATCCTGAATTGCGATACACTGATAGCAATGTTCCTGTTGCGTCATTTAGTATTGCTGTAAATAGAAATTATACTAGTCAATCTGGCGAGAGAGAAGCTGACTTTATTAATATTATTGTTTGGAGAAAACAAGCTGAAAATATTAAGAATTATATAAAAAAGGGTAGTCAAGTAGCTATTGACGGAAGAATTCAAACAAGAAATTATGAAAAAGATGGTGTTAAGAGATACGTTACTGAAGTCGTTGCTGATAATGTTCAATTCTTAGATACAAAGAATAGTAATGTCGGTGGCGGTGATAGTGTTGGCGCATTCAACGACGTAACACCTAACGATTTTTCTAGTCAAATGCCTACAACAGATGTTAAAAATGATCCTTTTGCAGATTTTGGAGCTAGTATTGAAATTAATGATGACGAGTTACCATTTTAAGAAAAGGAGGATTAATTATGGCAGAGTTTTTTAGAAAAAAGAAAAAAGTTTGTTATATGTGCACAGGTAGAGATATAAATTATAAAGATGTTGAAACATTAAAGAGATATGTAAATGAAAGAGGTAAGATATTACCTAGAAGAATTACTGGAGCTTGTGCTGAACATCAAAGACATATAGCAAGACAAGTTAAAAGAGCAAGAGCTATTGCTTTATTACCATATACAAAATAAGATACATTTGTATCTTTTTTTTACAATTTTTTACATATAGAAAAAAATTATTTTTACTTTAACTAGAATTATTTTGTAAATGGATATATCTTAAAATAAAAGGGTGTGATAGTATGGATACCTTTATTGTACTATCGGATCTCCACGGCAATTATGAAGCACTAAAAAGTGTAGTGAACGATTCGATAAGAAAATTTGGTCCTTCTATAAAAGGCTTTTTATTTCTAGGAGATTATTGTTGTGATTTCTTAGAAGGGGAAGAATGTATCCAAATGATGCTAGCGTTAAAACACTTTTATCCAGTATATGCCATTAGTGGTAATCGTGAAACAGGAATGGTTATGCCATATGAGAAGAAAATAGAAAATGGTGAAGCAGTAGAATGGGATATTGAGAGTACAATGGGTGCTCCTCTTCTTGCTTGCCAACGTTTCAGTAAACAATCATTAAAATTCATAATGAACTTGCCAGAGAGTTTTTTATTGAAATTTGGAAATGCGCCATCACTTTATTTACAGCATAAAATGCCACTATCGCCGGAGAAACAAAAGTGGCTAGAAAGTAAAGGAGTACGTTATGTATTAACTGCTCATACCCATGAACCACATACTAATACATATGGGAATTTTACGATGTTCAATCCAGGATCTGTTGGCTTAACAGATACGGGAATTCCCGGGGCGGATTATGGAGTTTTAACTTTAAAAGACGGCGATTGGCATATGAAACAAATACATATCCCATATAACTATCAGGCGCAAATTAAAGCAGTTACTCGAAACAACGATTTAATGAAGAAATGCAAATGCTGGGGAGTTGCCTTAAATAAATCAATTGAAATAGGAGTAAATGTTACAGCCTTATATATGTTTGAAGTCAATAGAATGGCCGATGCACTTGCTAGAAATGAACCAATGGATAGTCATATTTCATTTTGTTCTGGACGTTATGGAAATGTCAGTCCAATTAATACTCTTTTAGAAGAACGTATCTTGGATGGTAATCGAATTGTGACTGTCTATCATAAAACAGATGAATTTAATCCTAAGAATCCAACACATACTCCAGTTCAAAAACCAGATTGGCTCTATCCTTTAGCCTTGGATAAAGTTATAAGAGAATTAGATTCTATTACCAATATAAGAGAAGCATTGACTTGTGAAAGATTAGAGAGAGTTTTTATCAAGAAATATAATTAGGTAGTTATGTTTACATATTTTATGTAAAAAGACATAAATACTTTTTATTTTTTGAGAAAAAATCCTCTCTAAATGTTATAATTATAGTGCGAAAGTGGGTGAGAATATGGCTAAAAAAGTAATAAGAAAACCAAAGACATTTGCCTTTAGATTTTTATTCTTTGGTGTTTTTTCAATTGTTATCATAGCCACTATTTTAGGATCGCTCAGTCGTGTTTGGATAAGTATATTAGATAAATATAGAGAAAAAGATAAATTAGAAGAAAAATTGACATTGTTACAAGAAGAGGGAGATTCATTATCAATTGATGTGGAGAAACTACAAGACCCAGAATATCAAGCTAGATGGTTAAAAGAAAAATTTTTTTATTCTAGTGATGGAGAATATATTATAAGATTACCGCATGTTGATTCTGAAAAATAATGGTGATGGGATGCAGAAAGTATTTGATTTTTTAGAAAAAGATTTAAAATTAAAGGATGGAGATGTCATTGTTTTAGGCAATTCTTATGGTCCTGATTCGATGGCATTACTAGATATACTTATAAGAATTAGAAAAAAAATTGACATTTCGATTATTGTTGCCCATGTCAATCATAATGTTAGAAAAGAAAGCGCTAAGGAAAAAGAAGACTTAGAGGCTTTTTGTAGTGAAAAAAAATTGATTTTTGAATCAATGATAATTGAACGTTATGGCGATGACAATTTTGAAAATGAAGCTCGCAATATTCGATATAATTTCTTTGAAGATTTAATTAGAAAGTATAATGCCAATTATTTATTTACTGCTCATCATGGTGACGATTTAATTGAAACCGTTATTATGCGCATTGTTAGAGGATCAACCCTAAAGGGGTATAGTGGCTTCTCACGGGTGGTAAATATGGGAAATTATCAAATTGTTAGACCTCTTATTGAAGTGACTAAGGAAGAAATATTACAATATGATGAGAGCCATAAAATACCTTATGCTCTTGATAAGACTAATTATGAAGATAAACATACTCGGAATAGATATCGTCATGTCGTTTTACCTTTTTTAAAGAAAGAAGATTCTAAAGTTCACGAGAAATTTTTAAAATTTAGTACGACTTTATTGGAATATGATGAATATATAAATAAAGAGATTGATAAAAGTATTAGTAAAGTTTATCAAAATAGGAAGATAGATTTAAATAAGTATTTTGAACTTGATCCATTAATACAAAAGAAAGTTATTTATCGCATTCTAGAGGACATATACAAAGATGATTTAATGCTCATTAATGATAATCACGTAAAATTGATGAAGATGCTCATCAAATCTAAGAAGGCCAATGCCTATGTCTATTTGCCACACAATATTAAAGCTGTTAAGACCTATGATAAGATAAGTATATCAGATACGGTTAAAGAACCTATCAATTATGAAATAGAATTATTTGATTATGCTGAATTACCAAATGGACATACAATAACCAAGACCGATCAAGCAGAAACTAATGATAATAATATTTGTCGCATATCTAATAGTGATATCGTTTATCCACTATATGTCAGAACGAGAAAATATGGCGATAGAATGAAATTGAAAAAGATAAATGGTAGCCGTAAAATCAATGATATTTTTATTGATGCAAAGATTCCTATTGATGAAAGAGATACTTGGCCAATCGTCGTTGATTCGTGCGATGAAATCATTTGGATTCCTGGTATAAAAAAATCGAAATTTACTAAACAAAAAAGTGAATCTTATGATATAATATTGAGATATGATTAACAAGGAGGAATTTTATGAACAAAAGAAATGTAAAACGTGGTATAGCGCCATATGTATTTTTATTAGCTTTTATATTAATTATTTATTTCATATTCAGTTCAACTAGTCAAAAGGTTAATAAAATGACCTATGATAAATTTGTTAATGAATTGAATAAAGGAAACGTTACTGAACTTGAAATTACACCAAGAAAGAGATCAAGTGTATATCAATTAACAGGTAAATTGAAGAGCTATGATGAAAACGAAAGTTTTGCTTTAAATGTTCCTTTGTCTGATGAAATAATTGCAGAGATAGTTAAGACCAGTGATGAAGGAAAGTTAGGATTTGAGCTCGTTACGAATGCAGATCCAGAGTCTAGTACTTTACTTTATATCATAGTTAATTTCTTACCAATTGCGTTGTTGATTGGTGTTGCTATTTGGTTCTTTTCAAAACAGATCAGCACTAATTCAAAATCTATTGACTTCGGTCGTAGTAAAGCAAGACTTAGCAATGGTGATAGTGGTGTAACATTTAAAGATGTTGCGGGATTGAAAGAGGAAAAGGAAGAAGTCAGTGAATTAATTGATTTCTTGAAAGATCCAAAGAGATTTCAAAAACTTGGAGCTAGAATTCCAAAAGGTGTTTTATTAGTTGGGCCTCCAGGTACTGGTAAAACATTACTTGCTAAAGCGGTTGCTGGTGAAGCTAATGTACCTTTCTATTACATCAGTGGTTCTGATTTTGTAGAGCTATTTGTTGGTATTGGTGCTAGCCGTGTTAGAGATATGTTTAAACAAGCTAAACAAAATGCCCCATGTTTAATATTCATTGATGAAATTGATGCCGTTGGTCGTCAAAGAGGAACTGGTTTAGGTGGAGGGCATGATGAACGTGAACAAACTCTAAACCAATTGCTAACTGAAATGGATGGTTTTGGAACTAATGAAGGTATCATTATTATCGCTGCAACTAACCGCGCTGATGTTCTTGATCCAGCCTTATTAAGACCGGGACGTTTTGATAGACAAGTAACCGTTAATTTGCCAGATATTAAAGCTCGTGAAGAAATATTAAAAGTACACGCTCGTAATAAGATTTTAGGTGAAGGTGTAACTCTTAAGAATTTAGCAAAGCGGACACCAGGATTTAGTGGAGCTGATCTTGAAAACTTACTTAATGAAGCTGCTTTATTAGCCGTTAGACGTAATAAAGAAAGTATTACGATGAGCGAAATTGATGAGGCAACTGATAGGGTATTGATGGGACCAGCTAAGAAGAGTAAGAAATATACGGAATCTGAAAGAAAGATTGTCGCTTACCACGAAGCAGGACACGTTGTTTTAGGACTTAAATTATCACACGCTAACGATGTACAAAAAGTAACTATTATACCGAGAAGTTATGCCGGTGGTTATGCGATGATGGTACCAAAAGAAGAACGATATACTTCAACTAAAAGTGAATTACTTGAAGAGATTACGGGACTACTTGGTGGTCGTGTATCAGAAGAGTTAAACTTTGGTGAAATTACAACCGGCGCTCATAACGATTTTGAAAAGGCAACTAAAATTGCTCGTGCTATGGTTACAGAGTATGGTATGAGTGACCTAGGACCAGTTCAATTAGAACAACAAGAAGGCGGAGTCTTCTTAGGAAGAGACTATAACAAGAGTCGTAACTTCTCTAACGAAATTGCTCACGAAATAGATCTTGAAATGCGTAAGATAATGGATGAATGTTATAAAAAAGCTAAAGAGATCTTAAATAAAGAAAAAGATTTAGTTAAATTGATAGCAGAAGCACTATTAGAATACGAAACGCTTACTAAAGAACAAATTGATTATTTAGTAGAACAAGGACATATGCCTGAGATTGAATCTTTGAATGATTTCAATATCACTGAACTTAAATCAAGAGCAAAAGCTGCTGGTGTTAAAGGATATGCTAAAATGAGCAAAGAAGAGCTAGTAGATGCTTTAGACAACTTAGATAAACAAGATGATGTCGAGGAAAAAGAAGAAAAAGAAGATTAATTAAAATCTTCTTTTTTTAATACATTAATATTTTATCCTATCAAAAAGTTAAAATACATAGCTTGGATGCTAACATTATTTTGGTCAATTTGTATAAAAAAATTTTTATGTTATAATATCTCTAGGTGATTCCCATGTGGAAAATAGGAAATGTTGAAATAGAAAACAGATTGGTTTTAGCACCTATGGCCGGCATTGGTAATTCTAGTTTTAGGAGAATTGTTAAAGAGATGGGCTGTGGTTTAATATATGCAGAAATGGTTAGTGATAAAGCGATATTTTATAAAAATGATAAAACACTTGAAATGCTTAAAATGACTGATTTTGAGAGACCTTTAGCGCAACAGATTTTTGGTAGTGATAAAGAATCTTTTGTTGCAGCTGCCAAGTACGTATATGAGAATATGAATCCAGATATCATTGATATAAATATGGGATGTCCTGTGCCTAAGGTTGCTGTTCATGCTCAAGCGGGATCAGCTCTTTTGAAGAACCCACAAAAGATTAAAGACATTGTTGAAAGCGTAGTTGCTGCTGTACCTATACCTGTTACGGTGAAAATTAGAAGTGGTTGGGATCAAAACAGTATTAATGCAGTCGAAGTAGCTAAAATATGTGAACAGGCAGGTGCCAGTGCTATTTGTATTCATGGTCGAACGCGAAGTCAGGGATATAGTGGACACGCCGATTGGAATATTATAAAAAAGGTTAAAGAGAGTGTTTCGATTCCTGTTATAGGAAATGGTGATGTTGTCGACTGTTATAGTGCTAAGAAAATGTTAGATGAGACGGGAGTGGATGCTGTTATGATTGGAAGAGCAGCTCTAGGTAATCCGTGGATATTTAAGGAAATAAATGAATATTTGCAAAATGGTACTATTATTGATAAACCATCACCAATTGAAAAAATAGATATGTGTTTAAAGCATATTCAGTATTTATCTGAGATAAAAAAAGAAAAATTAGTGTGTTTAGAGATAAGAAATCATATTGCTTGGTATTTAAAAGGATTGAAAAATTCTAATGAAATTAAAAATAAGGTATATCTTACTACATCAATAAATGATATAATTTCTATATTACAAAATTATAAAAAAGAATTATTGGAGGATTTATAATGATTTTAAGAAGAATAGCTGCTTATATAATTGATTTTTTATTGATTGCTTTAGTTGGCAATTTATTGGGGTCAGCTTTACCTAATCAGAATAAGATAAATGAGTTATCGGAACAAGCTTTAGATTTAATGAATGAATACCTAGAAGTAATATCTACTGATGATACAGAAAAAGCGGAAATGCTCACTAATCAGATTAATGACATCAGTTATGATACTGCTAAAGCAACTTATGTTAATTCAATTGTGACAATAGGATTATATATTCTTTACTTTATTGTTTTTCAACGTTATAATAATGGACAAACTATTGGCAAGAAACTGCTCAAAATAGAGGTTGCTAGTAGTGATGGCGAAGGAGCATCTATCAAACAATTTATAATTAGAGGAATTATCATATATCCTATTCTTTTTGATCTAATCAATGTTGGAATATTGTTGTTGTTCAGTCGTTCAATTTATGAAAATATTATTGGATGGACGTCGATGTTGCAAATCATAATAATAGTTGTTTGCCTTGTTACTCTATGTATGAAGAGACCAATTCACGATTCTTTGGCTAAAACACAAGTTGTGTTGAGCGGTGCTTCCGATGCTGAAAATGTGAGCAATGCTGATAGATGGAAAGATAATATCGAAAAAGAAAAAAATATGAAAAAATATAAGACTAATCATACAAGCGGTAAAAGAAAGGGATGATTTTAATGGATGAACTAACAGAACAAGAATTAGTTAGAAGAAATAAGATGGAAGAGATTCGTTCTAAGGGAATGGATCCGTTTGGGCAAAGATTTGATCGCACTCATACGTCAGCTGAAATAAAAGAGAAGTATAGTGAAACGACTAATGAAGAATTTGATGCTAATCCAGTTGAAGTAAAAGTTGCTGGAAGAATTATGACGAAGCGTGGTAAGGGAAAAGCTGGGTTTATGCATATTCAAGATAGAGATGGTCAAATTCAAATCTATGTTAAACTTGATAATGTCGGTGAAGATAACTATGAATTATTTGATAAAGCTGATATAGGCGATATCGTTGGTATTGAAGGAACATTATTCATAACGCATACAGGTGAGTTATCAGTTCGGGCTTTGAAGTATGTTCATCTAGTAAAAGCTTTACGTCCTCTTCCTGAAAAGTTTCATGGACTTACGGATATTGAAGAGAGATATCGTCGTCGTTATGTCGATTTAATTATGAATGAAGAAGCTAAAAAAGTTGCTTTGATGCGTCCAAAGATAATTAGAACAATTCAAAATTTTATGGATAGTCGTGGTTTTGTTGAAGTTGAAACACCTATTCTTCAACCAGTCTTGACGGGAGCTAGTGCGCGTCCTTTTACGACTTATCATAATGCTTTAGATATGCCATTTTATTTACGGATAGCTTTGGAGCTACCTTTGAAGAGATTATTAGTAGGTGGTCTAGAAGCTGTTTATGAAATTGGTAGAGCATTTAGAAATGAGGGTGTCGATCCTCGTCATAATCCAGAATTTACTCTAATGGAGGCCTATCTTGCCTATTCCGATTTAGAGGGAATGATGGATATGACTGAAGCAATGTTTCAAAAGGTAGCCATGGATGTACGGGGAACATTAGAACTTGAATGGAATGGTAAAACGATTAATCTAGCTGGACCTTGGAAGAGACTACATATGGTTGATGCTATTAAAGAAGTGACTGGAATTGATTTTTGGAAAGAGATGACTTTTGAAGAAGCTAAGAATCTTGCCTTAGAACATCATTTACAACTAGAGGACCATTTCACAACTGTTGGGCATATCATCAATTTATTCTTTGAAGAATATGTTGAAGATAAATTAGTTCAACCTACTTTCTTATATGGTCATCCAGTTGAGATCTCGCCACTTACTAAGAAGAGCAAGAGAGATCCACGATTTGTTGATCGTTTTGAATTATTCATTGATGGTAAAGAATTTGCTAATGCGTACACAGAATTAAATGATCCAATCGATCAATTAGATCGTTTTAAAGAACAACTCAAAGAAAGAGAACTTGGTAACGAAGAAGCTAATGATATAGATTATGATTTCATTGAGGCTTTGGAATACGGAATGCCACCAGCTGGTGGAATTGGTTATGGAATTGATCGCTTGTGCATGTTGATCACAGGCTCTGACTCAATCCGTGAAGTATTATTATTTCCACATATGAAGAATAAGAAGTAATTCTTGTTCTTTTTATTTGTATTGCTACTTTGCGGCAATTATGTTATAATAGTGGCGTTTTATTTAATTAGGGGGAAAGTATTCTATGGATGAGTATGAATTTGATGAACGACAAAAGCGCCAAATTGATGAACAAATTGTGACACTTGTTGAAGATATGCAACAATTATTATTGGGGACAAAAGATTCTTCTGAAATTTACTTGGGCACTTTACGAACAACAATATTTCCAAATTTTAAAAAGAAATACTGGCAATTAGTCGTTAGCGCTAGAGGTAATGAGTATGATTTACAGTATGGTTTTGTGAGCATCTTTGGCATTTTTTACATTTATAAAGAGTATCATATTTCCAGTGTTTGTAATAATCCTAATGTTGATACTAATTCTCTTTATGCTGCTAAGACTATTTTTATAAATAATTATAAAAAAATTAGAAAAAGAATTATTAAAAGTGTGAATAAGAAAAATAAAAAAGAAGCAAAAAAGAAGAAGCAAGATGTAAAAACATCGGAGCAAATTGATGAAATTTTAGTTAAAAAGAAATTTCAAACGCCATCGGCAGAAGCTAAAGTTCATTTTCAATATCCTGATTCAATGAACGTTCACGAGTTAGAAATGCGCGAAGAAGTTGGACGTAAAATAGGACGAATAGACTTTGGGGATATGATTGTTGAAATTATTACAAGTGGTGATATTGTCATCGCTAATAAGGATAATGTAGAGAAACGGTCAAAGAGAAAAGAGAAAAGGTAGTATGCTTATGGATTATGAATTTAATAATGATCAAAAGGATATAATGAACACAAAATTAAAGTACATTAAAGATGACCTTCAAAGATTATCTTCAGATATGAAGACAGATGTTTTTAATGTATCGTGTGGTCATTTACCATCTGTTTTTTCAGAGTTGAAATCACATTCTTATAAATACATAATATGCATAGATAAAAGCTCTGAAAAATTTGAATGTAAGCTGATTGTGCACAGTTATTCATACAATGAGTATAAAACTTTGGAACTCGATTTAAATTGTCATTATTGTACGGACTTTGACCTATACAGTTTTACTACCCTTATTCAAAACTATCCACTTGTGCGAAAAAAAGTAATGAAGAAAATTAGACAAATGAAGAATTATGAAGATAAAGAGGAAGAGAAAAAGAAAGATAATGATCATATAATTGATTCAATATTATCTGATGAAATACCAAAATCAGGAATTGGTATGGATGCCTCTAAAGAAGTTAATATCGAGTTTCAATATCCCGATACGATGAATATGCACGAACTAGAATTAAAAGAAGAAAATGGTCGAAGAGTGGGATTGATTGACTTTGGCGATATGTGTGTGAAGATATTAACTAATGGCGATATTTCATTAGTACAAGATGAAAAGCAATCGAAGAGTGCTGAAACTAAAGAAAGAGTTAAACTTTTCAAAAAATTCTCTTCTAAATAGAAATACAATATCTAAGTTACTAATAATAATTTAGATATTTTTATTTATTTATGGACATTTCATCTCAACAGATTTTTTACTTTGGTTGCTACTTTGCAACAATTATGTTATAATAGTGGCGTTTTATTTAATTAGGGGGAAAGTATTTTATGAAGAAGTATGAATTTGATGAACAACAAAAACGACAGATTGATGAACAATTTATACCGCTCGTTGAAGATGTGCGACAATTATTATCGGGTACAAAAGAGCACATTGAAATTTACTTGAGCACCTTACGAACAATATTTCCAAATTTGAAAGATAAACAATGGAAGTTAGATGCTAACTATATAGATGACGGGCATTATTTATTTTATGGTTTCACGGACATTTTTGGCGTTTTTTACCCTTTGAATCAGTATCATATTGCCGGTGTCTGTAATAATTCTGATGGTGATGTTAATTCTGTTTATGCTGTTAAGACTATTTTTATAGATAATTATAAAAATATTAGAAAAAGAATTATTCAAGGTGTGAACAAGCACAATAAAGAGAAAACAAAAAATGAAATAAAAGAGAAGAATGAAAATGTAAAAATCTCAAAGCAAGTCAATGAAATTTTAGGTAAAAAGAAATTTCAAGCGCCATTGACGGAAGCTAAAGTTCATTTTCAATATCCTGATTCAATGAACGTCCACGAATTAGAAATGCGCGAAGAAGCAGGTCGTAAAGTAGGACGAATAGACTTTGGCGATATGGTTGTTGAAATTATTACAAGCGGCGATATTGTTATTGCCAATAAAAATCAAGACAAGCCAAAACAAAAGTTGAGAAAGAAGAATTAATATGTATGAGTTTAATGCCCAGCAAGTCGAAAAAATAAATAAACAAATGAAACCAATAATGGAGGATATAAAAAATATAATATCTCTTTCTTCAACTTGCTTAAAGGATCCGATATATTTGGATTTTAATAGGTTAAAAACAAATATTCCAGGAGTGAAATTAGCTAAGTGGTCTTTTGCCTGCTGGCAGTATTACTCTTGTTTAGATGTAAGATGGGATAGATTTAATGTTTACAATAGAGACTGGATTAGCCTTGGTTTCGACGATAGTAATTGGAGTTTACATAAAGAGTTAGTAGCTGCTTCTGTAGTGATTGAGAATTATCCAAGGATTCGTCGAAAACTAATCAAAGAAATAAAAATGCAGATAAAGAATTATGAAAGAGAAAATAAGTTAAATGAAAAAGCATCTTCTAAAATAGATGTGATGTTGGATAAAAACTTAGATAAAAAAATAGATGATTCAGCAATAATAAAATTTCGGTGCCCTGATTCAATGAATGTTCACGAATTAGAGATGCGCGAAGAAGCAGGTCGTAAAGTAGGACGAATAGACTTTGGCGATATGGTTGTTGAAATTATTACAAGCGGCGATATTGTTATTGCTAATAAAAATCAAGACAAGCCAAAACAAAAGTTGAGAAAGAAGAATTAATATGTATGAGTTTAATGACCAACAAGCTGAAAAAATACAAAAACATATGAAATCAATAATGGAGGATATTAAAAATCTAATGTCTTCACATAATACAATATATTTGCAATTTTATTGGTTAAAAACGAATATTCCAGAAATGAAATTAGCTAAGTGGAATTTTGCGTGCCATCCTTACCGTGGTTTAGGTGTATATTGGACTTGCTTTGATTCGTATCATGAAGAAAATAGTTACTTTGATTACGACGAAAGTGATTGGAGTTCACAGGAGAGTTTAGCAGCTGCTTCTGTAGTGATTGAGAATTATTCAAGGATTCGTCTAAAACTAATTAAAGAAATCAAAAAGCAGATAAAGAATTACGAAAGAGAAAATAAGTTAAATCAAAAGACATCCTCAAAAATAGACTTGATGTTAGATGAAAACTTAGATAAAAAAATAGATGATTCAGCAATAATAAAATTTCGGTGCCCTGATTCAATGAACGTTCGCGAATTGGAGTTGAAAGAGGAAAATGGCAAGAAGATTGGATATATTGATTTTGGTGATATGGCAGTTGAAATTATCACAAATGGTAGTATTGTTTTGGCCAACAAGGGTAGTGTAGCAAAAAAGGCAAAGCGAAAAGAAAGAAGGTAGCATTACTAATGGATTATAAATTTAGTGACCAACAAGCCGAAAAAATAAATAAACAAATGAAACCAATAATGGAGGATATAAAAAATATAATTGCCATTCCTTCAACTTACTTAGAACATCCGATATATTTGGATTTTGAAAGTTTAAAAACGAATATTCCAGAAATGGAATTAGCTAATTGGGCTTTTGCCTTCCGCTGGCAGTATATCTCTTGTTTAGATGTACGATGGGGTAGTAGATACTCTATTTACAATAAAGACTGGATTAGATTTGATTTCAACGATAGTAATTGGAGTTCACAGGAGAGTTTAGCAGCTGCTTTTGTAGTCATCGAGAATTATCCAAGGATTCGTCGAAACCTAATCAAAGAAATCAGAAAAAAGATAAAGTATTTGGAAAGAGAAAATAAGTTAAATGAAAAGACATCTTCTAAAATAGATGTGATGTTAGATAAAAATTCAGATAAAAAAATAGGTGATCCAGCAATAATAAAATTTCGGTGTCCTGATTCAATGAACGTTCACGAATTGGAGTTGAAAGAGGAAAATGGCAAGAAGATTGGCTATATTGATTTTGGTGATATGGCAGTCGAGATTGTAACAAATGGTAGTATTGTTTTAGCAAACAATAATAGTGTAGCAAAAAAGGCAAAGCGAAAAGAAAGAAGGTAGCATTACTAATGAAGTATGAATTTAATGATCATCAAAAGGAAATAATTAACACCAAGTTAAAGGAAATTAAAGATGACATCCAAAGGTTATCTGAAGATATTAAAACAGCTGTTTTTAGTGTACCATGTGGTCATTTGTCATCTATCTTTTCAGTAGTGAAATCACCTGTTTATGTATATATATTATGTATAGAAAAAAACTCTGAAAAATTTGAATGTGGACTTATTGTACGCAATGTACGAAATCAATCTTTCTTTTTTGGTAGGCATAGGGACATAGGTTTAGATTGCCGTGATTATTCGCAACTTGAGTTATACATGCTTACTACCCTTATTCAAAACTATCCACTTGTGCGAAAAAAAGTGATTAAGAAAATTAAAAAAATAAAGAATGTTGAAGCAAAAGCTGAATCCAAAAAGAAAGATAACGATCAAATAATTGCTTCAATATTATCCGATGAAATACCAAAAGAAGAGAGTTTTAAGAGTGATATGGATGAACATAAAGAAGCTCATATCGAGTTTCAATATCCTGATACGATTAATATGAATGAGCTAGAATTAAAAGAAGAAAATGGCCGAAGAGTGGGATTGATTGACTTTGGCGATATGTGTGTGAAGATATTAACTAATGGCGATATTTCATTAGCGTCGGATGAAAGTCAATCAAAGAGTTCTGAACCTAAAAAAAGAGTTAAACTTTTCAAAAAATTCTCTTCTAAATAAAAATACAATATCTAAGTTACTAATAATAATTTAGATATTTTTATTTGTTTTCACTAAAATTTCATTAAAAAATATATACTTCAAGCTTTTTCTCGTGTATAATTTTAGTGGGAGGGTAAAGAAAAATGAAGAAACATAATATTTTAAAAGTAGTATGCATTGCCATTTTATTAGCAGTCATATTGACATGGATTATTCCAGGAAGTTATTTCAGTGGTTCTGAGATCGTTGATCAAGGAATGGGTCAATTAGGTCTATTTGATTTATTTGATTACATAACGGGAATACTTGTTAACTGGGGATATATTCCATTGTTCATTTTAGCTATTGGTGGTTTCTACGGTGTTTTATACAAAACGAGTGGTTACAGAAATCTATTAGACAAAATTGTTGAGAAATACAAAGGATCTGAATGGATTTTCTTAACACTAGTGATGATTATATTTGCTGTAGTGACATCAGTTGCTGGACTATATTTAGGATTATTATTCTTGTTCCCATTTGTAATTACAGTCATATTATTAATGGGATACAGCAAAGTAACAGCTTTGTTAACAACGGTTGGTAGTATTTGTGTTGGTTTAATTGCGCCAACATATTCAGCTATAGACTTAAGCTATACACATCAAGCTCTATCTTTAGAGATGAATGCTGGACTAGTTACAAGAATTATTATTTTAGTAGTATGTTTAATCCTTTTAGTAGTTAATACTTTGGTATATGCGAAAAAGCACAAGATTGATAGTCCAAGAAAAGGATTCCTTTATCCAGAATCTAAAAGCAAAAAAGCTAAAGCTTGGCCAGTAGCCTTGGTATTAGATATTGTCTTCATCATTATGATTTTATCATTCATTTCATGGAGTGATATGTTTGAAGTAGATATCTTTAATAAGGCATTAGAAGCTATTCAAGACTTTAAGTTGTTTAAGTTCCCAGTCTTTGCAAAAGTATTGGGAGGAGTTAGTGCTTTTGGTGCATGGCAAATATCAGATTTTTTAGTACTAATCGTTCTTGCTACTGGATTTGTAGCACTATTGAGTCGTGTCAAATTTGATGAAATGTTAGACGGGTTTGGTGCTGGTGCTAAAAGAGCTCTTAGACCTGCATTGGTTACATCACTTGTTTATTTCTTCTTGATGATTTCATATTATCAATCACTACCATTGACAATCATTAAACCAATTCTAGGTTTAACAGAGGGATTTAATGTTATAACGACATCACTTGCTGCTATAGTTTCTCATTTGTTTCATGTTGAAATTGCTTACTCAACATCTTGGATATTACCTTATGTAGTTTCAACTGTTTCAGATGCTACTACTTATAATGTAATTGCTATTTTGTGGCATGCTATGTACGGATTTGTAATGTTATTTGTTCCTACAAGTGCAGTATTAGTAGCTGGTTTATCATATTTAAATGTTTCATACTTTAAATGGTTAAAAGCTATTTGGAAATTATTATTACAACTACTTGTTGTGCTATTAGTAATATTCTTAATTGTATTAGCAATATAGAACTTTAAGAAATTAAAGTTCTTTTTTTGTATAAAAATTAAAAAAAACATCATTATGTTCATAGAATTATTTGAAAGGGGTTATAATGATGTTTTTTAAATTCAGTGAAGAAGCACAAAAGTTATTGTTGTTATCATTAAAAGAGAAAAATAAATTAAATGACTCTTTTATTGGAACAGAACACATTTTTTTAGCAGCTCTTTCTATGAAAAATTCTAGTATTTGTAAAATACTGAATGACAATAATATTTACTATGATGAATTTATATCATATTTAAATAAAAAGGATGTCAAAGATAAAACCAGTTACTACATATTTACGCCATTGATGAGTGAAATCTTCAATTCCTTATCTAATAATCATTCTAAAAAAAATAGCGAGGTTCTGGTAAGTGAGATAATAACCGAAATTTTAAATAATAGTAATGCTAAAGCTTTGTTAATTTTAAAAAAGATGAATGTAGAAATTAAAAAAATATATAAAATGTTAAATGCGACCAGTAAAAAGAAAACTATAAAGAAGGGCTTTTTAAATGATGTTGGAGTAAATCTTAATGAAAAGTTTGGTTCAAATAGAGAAATTGTTTTAGAACGTGATGAAGAAATAAATAGAATTATTGAAATACTTTGTTGTAAAAATAAAAATAATCCATTATTGATTGGAGATGCGGGTGTTGGAAAGACAGCTATTGTTGAAGAATTGGCGCGAAGAATTCAAATAGGAGATATTCCCTATAAATTAAAGAATAAAAAAATATATTCTATTGCGATGGCTTCTTTAGTAGCTGGGACGAAGTATCGTGGTGAATTTGAAGAAAAGATTAATAAACTTATAGCCGAAGTCGAAAGTAGTGACGATGTAATTTTGTTCATCGATGAAATTCACACCTTAGTTGGTGCGGGTGGTGCTGATGGCGCGATAGATGCTTCAAACATTCTGAAACCTTATTTAGCGCGAGGAAACATAAAAGTGATTGGCGCAACCACCAAAGACGAATATAAAAAATTTTTTATGGGTGATAAAGCCTTAAACAGACGTTTTCAAATCGTTAATATTTCAGAACCAAACATTGAACAAGTCGAAAAGATTCTTTTAGGGATTAAACCTATTTATGAGGAATATCATAATGTTAAAATTTCTGATGATATTATAAAAAAAATTATTTATTATTCAGATAAGTATATAAATAATCGTAAATTTCCTGATAAAGCCATCGATATTCTAGATGAGGTTTGTGTAATGTCATCTATTTTTTATAATAAAGAATATAACTCTATGATCAATTTAGATAAAGATTTAAATCAGGCCATTGATTTAAAAAATAAATCATTGATAAATGGTGATTATAAACAAGCAATTAAATATAGTCACGATGAAAAAAATTTACAACAAAAAATTGGTAGAGCTAGAAAAAATATTTTTAATAATAAGAAAACCATTGAAGTTAGTGAAGAAATTCTATTAAAAGTAATTCAAAGAAAGACCAATATTCCATTCTATACCTATAAATATGAAAAAAATAAATTGTTAAAAGAAATAAATAATTATAATCAAGATTCAATATTTTCCGACAAAGTAATGGAAGAAATAAATAATTTTACTTTAAATCTTTATGATAACTTAATTAATAATTGTCTATTTAAATCTTTATTTATTCGTTCTAATAATTATGGATTGAATAATTATTTCATTGATTCCTATCTAAATAAATTTTTTAAAGATATAAATATTATTCATTTAGATATAAGTAATTTTAGAAATATAGATGATTTATTAAGAGATAATGAATTTAATAATAAAAACAATACATTTATTGATCAAATTAAAAATAATTTATATTCTGTAGTAGTAATTGATAATTTAAATGATGCTGATTACAGTATTTATGATTTCTTAAATAGAATAGATAAATATGGATATTATGTTAATCGTGATAATGAAAAGATTAATTTTTCTAATGTATTATTCATTTATAATACTTTAGTAAGTGATAAGATTGGGTTTAATAATTCTTCTGATGATGGTCGATTCTATATTGATTTAAATGATATATGTCGTCATAAACTATATAAAAAATTGAAAAATATTTGTATGAGGAATAATTATCAAGTTTCTAGTAAGTTTATTGATGGTGTTGTGGATAAGATTCTCAATAATAAAGATAATTGGGATAATATAGAGTTTTTAATTAAAAAAGAAGTGTCTAATTTAGATAATAATTATAATAAAAGTAAAACTATCAAAGTATAGTTTTATTTTTATGTTATAATGAAAATGGTGATAGATATGGATATAAATGAAATGAGTAGAAGTCTAAATGTTTATTTAGATAAAATAAATGATTTATGGAGGTCTCTTTGACATAGATGCTAAAAAAGAAGAAATTTTAGATCTTGAGAAAGAGATGAATGCACCAAGTTTTTGGAATGATAAAGAAAGAGCTGATGAAATTATTTCAAAACTTAGTGATTTAAAGAGTCGCGTTGAAGGAATCAGTTCTTTAAGAGATGATATTTCTAATGACTTAGATATGGTTGAGTTATTAAAAGAAGAAGATAATGCTGATATTAGAGAGCTTTTAAATGACAAGATAAAAACCTATGAAGAAAGTGTTGAGAAATTAGAAGTTGAATTATTATTAGATGGTGAATATGATGAGTGTGATTGTATTTTAGAAGTTCATTCGGGTGCTGGCGGAACAGAAGCTTGTGATTGGGCTAATATGCTTTATCGGATGTATGTGCGTTGGTGCGAGCGACATAATTATAAAGTTGAGGTAATTGACTATTTAGCTGGTGAGGAAGTTGGAATTAAAAGTGTAACAATAAGTATAAAAGGACATAATGCTTATGGATATCTAAAGGGTGAAAAAGGCATTCATCGTTTAGTTAGATTATCCCCTTTTGATACTAATCATAAAAGACATACCTCATTTGCTTCTATCGATGTCATTCCGGAGATTAAGAAAAATATTGATATTGTAATTGATGAAAAGGATTTGCGCATAGATGTGTATCGCTCTAGTGGTCATGGGGGACAAGGAGTAAATACTACCGATAGTGCTGTTCGTATTACCCATATTCCAACTAATATCGTTGTGACTTGTCAAAATGGTCGCAGTCAGATTCAAAATAAAGAAGAAGCAATGACGGTACTAAAGAGTAAATTAAAATTGTTAGAAATAGAAAAACAAAATAATCAGTTACAAGAGATGCGTGGCGAACAAAAAAATATTGAATTTGGTTCTCAAATAAGAAGTTATGTCTTACATCCATATTCGATGATAAAAGATCATCGGACAAATGTCGAAAGCAGTAATGTTGATAAAATATTAGATGGTAATATTGATATGTACATAAATGCTTATTTGAAGAGGCGGTAAAATGGATAAGAAATATAAAAAGTATTTAAAATATGTTATTAGATATATGTATTTGTGCGTTGGCTTACTCTTATATGCCATTGCTTTCAATTTCTTTATGTTGCCTAATAATTTTGTCATAGGTGGTGTTAGTGGTATCGCTATTATTACTTATGATCTGTTTAAATTGGATTCATCTATGGTGGTATTTGTATTATCGTTACTTTTAACCATAATTGGCTTTATTTTCTGTGGCAGGGATCGAATGTATAGTTCACTTGTTTCGTCAGCCGTTTTACCTTTCTTCATAAAAATAACAGAAACTTGGCCAAGTCATTTCAATCTTGATATATCGCCACTTGTGGCAGCTTTATATTGTGCCGTTATAGCCGGAGTAGGATTAGGTCTCGTCTATAAAGTTGGCTTATCAACTGGTGGTACAGAAATAATTTATTGGATTTTAGATAAATTTATAAAAAAGAGTACTGGTCAATTAATGGTTATAGTTGAGGGAACAATCATATTGATAGGAGCTTTTGCTACTGGCTTTCAGAACTTATTATATTCATTACTGATCTTGTTCTTAAATAGTACAATAAGTGATCGAATAGCGATTGGTATATCTGATTCAAAACTGTTGTTTATAATGCCGAAAAATTATGAGAAAGTATCAGAGTATATAAACAGTTTATCATTTGTCAAATCCGTATCTATAGTTACAAATGATGATAAAAAAGTAATTTATTGTGTATTGGCATCAAGGGATTATCCAGTAGTTTATGATTATATAAAAACGATTGATAAAGATGTTTTTATGTCTATCTCAAATACTTATGAAACGATAGGAGGAATTAAATATGAGTAAGATTAAGAATAAAGTTGTGAAAAATGTTTTCCGTTATTTTATTTTAGTTGTAATGATGTTTATTTCAGCAATAAGTTATAATCTATTTTTAAACCCTAATAAGATTGTATCTGGAGGTACAAATGGTTTATCAATAGTAGTTGAAGAAGTCTTTGGTATTAATCCAGCTATATTTATTTTAATATTTTCTGTTATCATTTTAATCTTTAGCTTTATTATTCTAGGAATAGATTTATCCGCAGGCTCAATTGTTGCGATTTTGATATATCCATTCTTTGTATCAATAACTTCAGGAGTATCAACAATATCTTTCCTCCAAGCTGATGATAAATTATTGGTAGGAATATTTGCTGGTATCATTTCGGGAATTGTTACGGGAACGGTATGTAAGATTGGCTTTAGTCAGGGAGGCATTATTCAGATAAGTCAGATTTTGAACAAAATATTTAAAGTATCAATTGCTAAGACCAATTTTGTTTTAAATGTTATTGTTTTAGCGCTAGGAGTTTATGCTTTCGGTCTTCCGTCAGCTCTTTTAGGGACAATTGTTCTATTCCTAAACAGTTATATTGCTGATCGAATTTTATTGGGAATTTCATCCAATAAAACGTTCTTAATAATTACGACAGAAGAAGAAAAAGTAAAAGAATACATCAATAAGAAGTTAGGCCATGGAGTTAGTGTTTTCTACGTTAATGATAATGATACTAAGAATCCAAGACGCGCTATTATGACAGTCATCCCAACGAGAGACTATTATAAATTGACAGAGGGTGTGAAAAAAATTGATAAAAATGTCTTTTTTGTGGTAACTGATTCCTATCAATTAGAAGGTGGATTTTAGTCGAATTATGTGTTATAATGTTTTCTATAGAAAATAGGTGGTGAAAAATGGAACTAATTAGTATAAGTAATGTTAACGTTAGATATCCAAATGGAGTTAATGCTCTCCATGACTTATCTGTTAAAATTAAAAGAGGAGATTTCGTCTTTGTGATTGGTGGGAGCGGAAGCGGAAAATCAACTTTTATAAAGATGTTATATAGAGAGATAAAACCTAATAAAGGAGAAATAATATTAGGTGGTTTAAATGTCGCAAAATTGCGAAACAGTAAAGTCTACAAATTGCGTAGAAAATTGGGAATAGTTTTCCAAGATTATCGATTATTACCAAAACTTACTGTATATGAGAATGTTGCCTTTGCATTAGAGTGCATTGGAGCTAAGAAAACGGAAATTAGAGTTAAGACTCTAAAAGCCATAGAATTAGTTGGATTGAAATCTAAAACAAGAGTATATCCAGATCAATTATCAGGTGGAGAACAACAGCGTGTTGCTATCGCAAGAGCTATTGTCAATAATCCAAAATTGTTGATTTGTGATGAGCCAACAGGTAATTTGGATCCAGATATGAGTATGGAAATAGTAAAATTATTGGATAACATAAATAAGACAACTGGAACGACAATTATAATGGCGACACATGATCGAGAAATAGTCAATAAGATGAAAAAAAGAGTAATTGTTCTAAAAGATGGTTACTTAATTAAAGACTATGAGAAAGGAAAGTATTATGATGAAGCTGATTAGAATGGTTTTTAGAGGTGTTAGAGATGCCTTTAAAAGTGTATTTAGGAACTTTTCATTGTCAATTGCGTCTGTCTCTTGTATAAGTATTACACTAGTTGTCGTAGCTGTAGCTTTACTCGCATCATTTAATGTTAATAATTTTACTGAAACGATTAAAAAAGATGTAACAATCATAGTATTTGTTGAATCAAAAGCTACTGATTCTGATTTAAATACTATTGAAAAGAATATAAAAAAGATAGGTAATGTTGATTCTATCAAATTGAAGACTAAACAACAAGAAAAGAAAGAATTGATGGAAGAAGACGATGTCTTTAAAAGTTATCTAGGAGATATGGATGACGATGAATTACCATTGAAAGATAGTTTTTTAGTTAAAGTTTCAAAACTTGAAGAAATTAAAGATACTGTTGAAAAGATTAAAAAGATAGAATTAGTTGATACAGTTAATTACGGAGAGAGTATGGTTCAACAAATGTTAAATGCTTTTAAAGTAATTCGCAATGGTACAATTATTATTGTTGTGGCGCTAATAATTGTTAATATATTCTTAATAGTTAATACAATCAAATTAGCGATTTTCGCAAGAAAAAGAGAAATATCAATTATGCGATTAGTTGGAGCTTCTAACTTGTCTATCAAATATCCATTTGTCATTGAAGGAATGGTTATTGGTATGATCGGTTCTATTGTTCCTATATTGATAACAATATATGGATATACATATTTTTATACATATTTTGATGGAAAATTATTCTCATCTTTAATTAAGCTCATCAATCCGCAACCATTTGTTTTATATGTATCTTTAATTATTTTAGGTATTGGTATGGTAGTAGGTATGATTGGTAGTAGCCGTGCTGTTAGAAAGTATTTAAAGGTGTAATATGAAGAAGATATTTAAAATAGTACTAATCTTGACAGTATTTTTAAATATTATGCCATTGGTTGTAAAGGCCGATGATAATAAGACTTTATTGGATTATAAAAATGATTTAAAAAAATTTGAAGCAGATTTAGCTAAGAATCAATCTGAAATCAATAAGACACAGGCTGAGATAGAGGCTGCTAATAAAGAGATTGCGGATATCAAGAAGCAAGTCATTGATATGGGTGCAGAGATTCAGCAATTACAAGAAGATATAACAAAATATAATGAAGAAATAGATACCAAAGACTTACAGACCAAAAAGATTATTGAATATTTACAATTGTCTAATGGCGAGAATTTGTATCTAGAATATGCTTTTGGTGCTGATAGTATAACTGATTTCATTTATCGGATGTCAGTTGTCGAACAAGTAACAGAACATAATAACAAAGTAATCGATGAGTTAAATGATTTGATTACTGCTAGTAATGAAAGAAAAAAAGAGATTAATAAAAAAGAAAAAGAATTGAATGCTAAAGAAAAAGAGCTTGGTAAGAAAGTTGAAGAACTTGGTGAAAGCAAATCAATTCTATCATCTGGTGGATTAAAGATAAGTGATCAGATTAAAGTATATAATGATCAAATTAAGGCTTATGTAGTTGCTGGATGTAAAGACAATGATGTCATTGGTATTGATTGTATGAAAACAGCTAGTAATGGAACCTGGCGACGTCCTACTTCATCTGGATATATTACCAGTGAATATGGTTATCGTTGGGGAAATTTTCATAGAGCTGTTGACATAGGTAATAAGAATCCTTATAGTACGAAGATATACTCAGTTAATAGCGGAGTAGTTGGTTGGGTTGGAAAAGACTATTATGGTGCTAATCTCGTTCTAGTATGGCATTATGATGCATCAACTAATACCTATTACACATCCAATTATTGTCATATGAGTACTGTTAATGTTAGAACAGGTCAAGAGGTAACGACTAATACAATGATTGGTTATATGGGGGCAACAGGAAATGCGCAAGGACCACATTTGCATTTGGAAATATTCCCTTGTCGGATGTACAATACATCTGATAAGAATTGTAGTACATGGAATAAATATGTTAATTTTGCAACTAAAATGTACAATCAAGGTTATAAAGGACCAAGATCATTAATTGATTTCCCTAGTGGAACTTATAATAGTTGGTCATCAAGATAGAGGAAACATCAGTTTTCTCTTTTTTTATTACAATTTTATGGGAATAACAACAACTTTGTAATAAAATGTAATTATGGGAGGAATAGTTATGAAGACTATATTTAAACATAAAGATATTTTATATCGTATTGAACCTAATTGGCCAATTGAAGGGGTTAATTTTATTGATTTAACACCAACACTAACAACAGAAGATCATTTTAAAAAAGTTGCAACGGAATTAAAAAATAAAATAGTTGAAACTAGTGGTGATATAGATTATGTAGTTGCACCTGATGCACGAGGATTTTTATGGGGAGCCTATGTCGCAGCTCTTCTTGAAAAGCCTTTAATTCCGATTAGAAAACACGGTAAAATACCAGATAGTTTTGTCATATCTAGAACGTTTGATACAACCGAATATTCTAGTATTGAACTAGATTTACCAGAAGTAGAACTAACAGGAAAACATTGTGTCTTTGTCGATGATGTTTATGCAACAGGAGGAACTTATAAAGCTTGTAAGGATTTAATCTCTCAAAATAATGGAACATTGGATGAAGCTTATGTCGTTTTAAATGTTTTACTAACAGATGATAAAGTTAACTCATTAATGACAACAAATGATATAGAGGGATTTTATTAACAGATTATTGTTGATAAAAAACAATATTAATACTTTTTTCTTGAATTAAGTGACAAAATAATGTAGAATATGTGCTGAAGAGAAGTGAGATGGTCTGTTAATGCATAAAATCAACATTTATAAAAGCTTTTTTATGCAGTAGCAAGACACTTTTTCTATTAAAAATAAAATGTGGAGGGGAAAATATGAGAATAGGAATTGATTTATCTTTATTAATGAAAGCTTTTGATAATAATAGCACATATGATGATATATCAGATTTTTTTAAAAAAGTGAAAGAACAAGCGAAGGATTGTTATATTTTTTATAATGTTAAAGATTATAGCGATAATGTTAGTGTATATAAAAATATTAATAATATTTTAAGGAAGATAGGAATAAAACCATCAGATGTTGTTTTATACAAAAAAGATGATTTAGATTTAATTCTTGATAAATATAATGTTGATGTCTTATTTAGTGATCATAATGACAAAAGTTCTGTAGTGCCAATTTTTGATTTCTATACAGAAAATAGTGAGGGAGTTTTATATCCTAATGCGACTTATGCTTTATCTATTATTGCAAAATTAAAAGAAGAGCAAAGAGTGTTAGTAGAAAAAAGAAAGAGTGAAATTGTTTCAGATATTATATCTGGTCGGAGAGGAAACACATTGACGGATCAAAGAATTTATGAAAAGTACTACCCACAAAGATTACTTGATTCTGAAATACCAAAAATGACGTTATATGATTATATACATATGATGAATAAAAGTTCTGAACACAAGAATGCTTTTAGTTATTTCGGTTCTAAAATTACATATGGGACTTTCTTTAATGAAGTAGAAAAGTATGCGAAATCCTTTAAAAAATATGGTGTAAAAGAAGGGGATTTAGTTAGTATGGCTGTATCAAATACACCAGAATGTTTGTATATAATATATGCATTAAATAAAATAGGTGCTGTTTCCCAAATATTGGATCCTCGCTTCTCCGCAGAACGATTACATCATTGCGTAAAAGATTCACGTTCTAAAATATTTATAATGTTGGACAGCGAAGGATCATTAAGTAAAGTAGAAGATATTATAAAAGATTCTGATGTAGATACGATAATATCTGTTTCACCAAAATACTCAATGCCTAGTAAGATGGCGGTTCCATACAATATCATAAATGGTTTTAAGACTCTTTCTAATAGTATTAAATCTAAAAAGTTTTTAAAATTGAATGTTTCTGATGATATAAAAGTTTTTGATGCATTGGAATTCAAAAATTATGGTGTCGATTTGGCAGAAATGTATCCTATTCCATATAAACAAGGAAGAGATGCAATTATTGTATATACTAGTGGTACTACTGGGGTGCCAGAAGGAATTGTTTTGAGTAATGATAGTATTATTGCTTCTGCCGAGCAGTGTCGTCATGTTATTAAAGATATGCAGCCAGAAGATAGTTTCTTAGGAATGATGCCAGTCTTTATGGCATTTGGAATGGTTAATGGTACTAGTTTCCCATTATCTGTTGGACAAGAAGTTATTTTAATACCAAGTTGGAAGGAATCAGATTTTCCAAAGATGTTAGAAAAAAACAAACCTAATCATGTATCTAGTGTACCTAAATGCTGGACAATGTATGCTGATGAGATACAAAAAGGTAAAATAAAGGATTCTAGTTATTTAAAAACTCCTACTTCTGGTGCCGATGCTTTACCAAAGGGTAAGCATGAATATATAAATCATAATTTGAGATTAACTAATTCTATATATGTTTTGAATAATGGTTGGGGATTATCACAATATTGTGGAGGAGTTACAACACCAACAAATGATCCTGATACTTTTAAGTATCAATCTGTTGGAATCCCTCTTCCAGGTAACATTGTTGGTATTTTTGATCCGGTTACATTAGAGGAAAAAGGTGCTAATGAAGAGGGAGAAATTTGGGTTTCAGCACCAACTGCAATGAATCGATATTTCAATAATGATAAAAAGACATCGGAATTTTTCACTGAATATAATGGTAGAAAATATGGTAGAACTTCTGACATAGGTATGTTTGATGATGATGGTATATTACACATTGTAGGTAGAATGAGTGATGCTATAGCGACTAAAAGTGGTACAAAAATTTCTCCTAGTTATATAAGTGAAGCTATCTTGGATATAGGTAATTACGAAGGGACGTTGTTAAGTCCTAAACAAAAAGAGGTATTTGCCGATGCTATTTTTGATTGCGCTGTTGTCGGTGTAGATGATCCACATAATGATGCAAATGAACAATATAAAGTTCCTATTGCGCATATTGCGATAAAAGATGGATATGAAAATAAGGTAGAGGATGAATTATTAAAAGTATTACCAATATATATAAAAGAGAAAATCGATTCTAAACACGTTCCATATGGTTACAAATTTTGGACAGAGAAAGATTTTCCATATACTCCTGCGAAAAAAATTGATACTGCCAAATTGAAAAAAATGAGTCTTTAAAAAAATAAAATTCTATACATTAGTGTAGAATTTTATTTTTATATGATATAATCTATATTATGGTGATGATATGATTATTGGAATGACAGTGATAGTTTGTAGCTTTTTATACTGTTTATTGGTTGCAGTTATATATTTTTCTAAAATGAAAATAAAGAATGTCGAAAATAAAATTTATAGTGGCATACTCTTAATAATTTTTGTCGGTCAGATATTAGAATTTCTATGTTGTTTTATTACTTGGAAGTTTCCAGACAGTGTGTATACTTTACCTAACATTATTGTTAATAAGTTGTTTTTAATATATATTTTGTCATGGTCATTTCTATTTACAAGATATATATTTTATATATCATATAAAGATAAAATTGACAACAATTCTATAAAAACTAATTTAATAAATAAAATATCAGTTTTTTTATATGTTTTATGCTGTGTTTTAATATCAATATTACCTATATATTTTTATAGTGATGCGAATAATAATGCTTATTCTTACGGGCCTGCAGTTTATATATTATATATAGTGGCAATATTGTGCATATGCGTTGATTGTGTATCAATATTTTGTAATTTTAAAGAAGTAAAATCAAAAAAATATTTACCATTTTTCATATTTATAGTGTGCATGATTTTTGTTGTAATTGTGCGATTAATAAATCCACAGTTATTGTTAATCAATGGTAGTTTTGCATTTGTTACTTGTTTAATGTACTTTACCATTGAAAATCCTGATGTAAAGATGATTCAAAAACTTGAGATAGCTAAAGATACAGCTGATAAGGCTAATGCTGCTAAGACTGATTTCTTGAGTAATATGTCTCATGAAATTCGTACTCCTTTAAATGCTATTGTTGGATTTAGTGATGAAATAGAACAATCATCTACTTTGGAAGAAGCTAAAGAAAATGCTAAAGATATTATTAGTGCTTCAAATACTTTGTTGGAGATAGTTAATAGTATTCTTGATATTTCTAAGATAGAAGCTGGTAAATTAGAAATTATTAATTCTGATTATAATCCTAAAGAATTATTTACTGATCTTGGTAAATTAGTTACTCCTAAAATGAGTGAAAAAGCACTTGATTTTCAAGTATCGATTGCGGAAGATTTACCACAGACTTTATATGGTGATAAAGTTAATATCAAGAAAGTTATTACTAATTTACTTAGTAATGCTTATAAATATACAGATAAAGGTTTTGTCAAATATACTGTTAGTTGTGTTAAAAAAGATAATAATTGTCGATTGATCATTTCTGTTGAAGATTCTGGGCGTGGTATGAAAGCTGAAAACGTTGATAAGTTATTTACTAAGTTTCAAAGAATTGATGAAGATAGAAATACTACTATTGAAGGAACTGGTTTAGGACTTGCCTTAACTAAACAATTACT
>CANROW010000002.1 GCA_947632345.1 uncultured Bacilli bacterium
TTTGGAAAGAGCTCTTGATAAATTGGATAACAATGGGACTTTTGATAAAAATGGTAATATTAAATTATATGATTTTTATACGATTGGACTTACAACCAATCGTGACAAACTCTATGGCATCATCAATGATCGGGTTGATAAGATGATTAAAAATGGCCTTTTAGAAGAAGTTAAAGCATTATATGATGCCCATATACACAGCAAAGCAATCAATACAGGAATCGGTTATAAAGAACTGTATAATTATTTTGATGGTAATTGTACTCTCGAAGAAGCCATTGACGAAATCAAAAAGAATTCGCGAAGATATGCTAAGAGACAATATACCTTTTTTAACAATCAAATGGACGTCAAATGGTTTGAAACTAATTATGATGATTTTAATAAGACAATTGAAGAAGTATATAACTACATAAAGGAGTGATGTTGTGCAACGCTATTTTGTAAATACCAAAAATGATGTATTCAATCTTTCACTTGATGATTCTTACCATGTCATCAGGGTCATGCGTAATAAGATTGGTGAAGAAATAGAAGTGGTTATTGATAAAGAAGTATATATATGTGAAATAATATCATTAAAAGATGATGTGGTCACTGTTAAGAAAATTCGTTTAGAACAACAAAATAGTGAACTCCCTTGTCAAGTAACGATTGCGCAAAGTCTAATCAAAGAACAAAAGATGGATTATGTTTTACAGAAATGTTGTGAATTGGGAGCTACGGAAATAATCCCTCTCAATACGACCAGAAGTGTTGTCAAGTTGGACAAAAAAGAAAACAAGAAAATCGAGCGTTGGAATAAAATCTTAAAAGAAGCGAGCGAACAGTCGAAAAGAGTAGTAATACCAACGGTTAGAGCAATTTTAGACATTGATGATTTATGTGAACTTGACTATGATATAAAAATCTTATGCACAGTCAATGAAGTGACAACTTCGATTAAAAGGGTCTTATCAAATGACTTAAATGGTGCTAGAATATTATTTGTAATAGGTCCGGAGGGCGGATTTACCGATGATGAAGAGAAAAAATTGATCAGTAGTGGCTTTATCGCAACTTCTCTTGGAAACCGTGTCTTGCGGACAGAAACAGCAGCGTTGTACGCTCTCAGCATTATCAATTATATATTAATGAGGTGAAAGAATGGGAAATCTAGCATCAACTGACATTGTAGTAGTATTGATTTTAATTGCCGTCATATTTATTTTAATGGGTATCATTGGCATAATAGATATATTGAATAAAAAGCGTAAAAATGAAGAGAATTTATTTACGAACGATGAAGCTCAAACCAGCTTTGAAGAAGAAAAAAAGGCTGTTCTCGACAATAATTTAGGCGAGGAATCGCCACCAGCTTCTCCTGTTGAAATAGAAACTATTAAGACCAATAACAATAAGCATATTGAAGAGATTCGTTATGTTGAAGAAGACGAAGAATTAGAAAAGACGAAAGCCAAGATTGAACTAGAACGCTTAAAAGAGGAATTAATTCGTCAAGAAGAACAAAAACAACAAGAAAAGGTTGAGCCAGTTGCCGTTCAAACACCAGCTCCAAAACCAGTTGTTCAAGAACAAAAGGCTGAAGAAAAAACCGAAGTAGTAGAGATAGCCCACGCTATCAACGATGAATTGATCAAAGAAGAAATTGAAGAAAAGGAAGCTGACTTGCACAAAGTTAATGCTGTTCAAGAAGATTTACAAGAACTTCTAAACAAAAGCATTGACGAAGAAATCGCCCTACACGAAGATGAACAGGAAAAGAAAGCGATCATCAGTGTGGAAGAGTTCAATAAGATTAGCGATTCCCTCTATGACAATAACGAACAAGTTCAAATGGCCTATGAAGATGAAGGAAATGAACCAATCACGATTGATGAGTTATATAATACGCGCGAAATGAAAACAGTTAAGCTAGATGATTTTAATTCCGTTAAGATTGAAGAAAAACCAGTTGTCATCAATGAAGCAGACATTAAGAAATTGGAGGATTTACCACCAATCGCGCTAGAAAAAAAATTCAAATCATCACCTTTCATATCACCAGTGTTTGGAATTAGTGAAACGAAAGATAATCTTGAGTTAGAACAGACCGCCAACTTAGAAAAACTCAATGATGAAATAAAGAAAACGAATGAATTCTTAAAGACTCTGAAAGAATTACAAAAAAATTTAGACTAAATAGAATAAAAATGCTATAATACCTATAGCTTTTTATTTTGGGATTATTTTGTCGTATTGGAAGTGATGATATGAAAGTTGGAATTTATACACTCGGATGTAAGGTTAATACCTATGAAAGTGAATATGTGACTAAATGTTTATTAGATAATGGCTTTGAAATTGCCGATTTTGATGATATCTGTGACATATATATCATCAATACTTGTACAGTTACGAATACAAGTGATGTTAAGAGTCGAAAAATCATTCGTCAAGCCAAAAAGAGAAATCCCAATGCTTGTGTAATCGCAATGGGGTGCTTTGTCCAACACGCTAAAGATAATTTGTTAGATGAGATAGATATTGCTGTTGGTAATAAAGATAAAGGAAAGATAGTTGAATTAATCAAAGAATATTTTAATGATAAAAAGAGAATTAATAGACTAGTTGCTAAAGATGATTTAACGGATTTTGAAGATATGTATCTTGATAAATATTTGTCGCGAACAAGAGCTTTTGTCAAAATTCAAGACGGATGTGAAAACTTCTGCAGTTACTGTATCATTCCTTATGTGCGCGGAAAGTGTCGTAGTAAAGATTTTTCTACCTGTATTAAAGAGATTGAATCACTAGTTAAAAATGGTTTTAAAGAAATCGTTTTAACTGGGATTCATACCGGTAATTATGGACGCGATATCAATACTGATTTTGCTAGTCTATTAAAAAGAATTGTTGCAATCAAAGGATTAAAACGTCTTAGAATTTCTTCGATTGAAGCTACTGAACTAAATGATGAAGTATTAGATGTCATCAAAAATAGTCCTGTCATTGTCGATCATCTCCACATTCCTATTCAAGCGGCTAGTGATGAAGTGTTAAAGATAATGAATCGAAAATATGACTTATCATACTTCATGAATAAAATTGCGGAAGTTCGGCAATTAAGACCAAATATATCGATTACTACTGATATCATTGTTGGCCATCCTGGTGAAACTGATGAAATATTTAATAAGAGTATTGACGTCCTTAAGAAAATTAATTTTTCTAAGCTTCACGTCTTCCCTTATTCGAAACGTGATGGTACTAAATCAGCGGATATGGAACAAGTCGATGAACAAGTTAAGAAACAGCGCGCTCACCAACTCCTTGCGTTATCTAAAGGCTTAGAAATCGCTTATATGAAACGATTTATCAATGCTGATTTAGATGTCATTTTTGAAAGAAATCACGATGGCATATCCATTGGTCATACCTCAAATTACTTACAGGTTAAAGTATCAGATAATATTGCTAGTGGTGAAGAAAAAACAGTTCACATTCAAAAAATTGAATATCCATTCGTCATTGGCACGATAAAAAAATAAAGGTATCTCAGATACCTTTTTGTATTTGTTTATATATTCGATCAATAATAGCTTTTTTCTCTTTATCATCAGCTTCTTCCCAATTCAATAAGAAGAAAATGCCCAATCCAGGTAAAGTTACCTCATCGTTATCAGCAATGGATTCTTCAATAGCGTTTTTAATCGTATTAATATCATCATCTTTAAAATTGTTTATTATATAATCTTTAATATCACTTTTCATCTAATCATCTCCTATAAATATTTTTATCACATCATAGTATTTTTATACTTTTAATATCTTTTAATAAATATTATAATATATGAATAGAACAAGAAAATTAATAGAGAAGTGGTGGTAAAATGTATTTTAAAATAAAAGACGAATTATATGATGTTGAAATCGTCAAAAAGATGAGAACGCGTAATACTTATATTCGCGTCAAAGATGATTTAACCATTTATGTGACCACTAATCGTTTTGTGCCAGATTGGGAAATTGAAAGAATTTTAAAAAAGAGTGAGACATCCATTATTAAAATGATTGAGGCTAAAAGAAAAAAAGATGAGTTTAGTAAAAATTTTTATTTTTTAGGTAAAAAATATGATATAGTATATACAAATGACAATGATGTTGTCTTCAGTTTTAATAAAGTATATTTAGGTCGAAATATTGATTTGGATAAATGGTATAAAAAAGAAGCTTCTAGGATTTTTAAAGAGCGATTTAATTATAATTATCAAAAATTTTCAAGAAAGATTCCTTATCCATCGCTAACTATTAGAAAGATGAAAACGCGATGGGGCGTTTGTAATACTAAGGATATAAAAGTAACTTTAAATTTAGAGCTCATCAAAAAGGATATTGATTGCTTAGATTATGTCATCAATCATGAGTTATCTCATTTGATTGAAGGAAATCATTCGAAAAGATTTTGGAGTGTGGTTGCTGAAAATTATCCTCATTATAAAGAAGTGCGGAAATTATTGAATGACTACTAGAAAAATAAAAGATTAATAAAGGTTGTGTTATAGTGTTAATAACGAGTTTAGATAATGAAAAAATAAAAGGATATATAAAGTTAAAAGATCGTAAGTATCGCAAGAAGACTAATACATTTATCGTTGAGGGAAGACATTTAGTCTTAGAAGCATATAAAGCGGGGCGAATCATTGAATTAATTCTAGAAAAAGATGAAGTCCTTCCGTTAGATTTGCCAACAGTGTATGTCACTAATGAGATAATAAGTAAAATCTCGGAGTTAGAGAATCCTGATACCGTTATGGCTCTATGCAAAATGGATGAAAAACAAGATATCGTGGGCGAACGCATTCTTCTATTAGATGGCGTACAAGATCCTGGTAACTTGGGAACAATAATTCGAAGCAGTTTAGCTTTTAATGTCGATACGATTGTATTAAGTCCAACTTGTGTCGATTTATATAATCCAAAAGTTCTTCGTTCAACCCAAGGAATGATTTTTGGTATCAATATTATTAGAGTTGAATTAGCTGATGTCATTCACCAATTAAAACAAAAAGAAATACCCGTTTATGGCACCAAAGTCGAATATGGTGAAGACGTAGTAAATCTAAAAGAAAAAGATCGATGCCGTTTTGGCTTAGTAATGGGCAATGAAGGTCAAGGCATTAGCGAGGAAATAGCTGATTTATGTGATAAATTTCTCTACATTGATATGAATGATAGAGTTGAAAGTTTAAATGTTGCGGTTGCAACTTCTATTCTTCTATATGAATTAAATAAGTAGGTGCCCTATGGAATATATTTTAATAGGTAAAATTGTTGCGACCCATGGAATTAGAGGGGAGCTTCGAATTAAAAGTTCTTTTGAATACAAGGAGCGTATTTTTCAAAAAGGTTTTGTGCTTTATATAGGAAAAGATAAAATACACGAAGTGATTAGTACTTATCGCCATCATAAAGACTATGAAATGGTCACTTTTGATGAATATAATAATATCAATCAAGTTTTAAAATATTTAAAACAGGATGTCTATGTGCGAAAAGAGGATTTAAATCTGCAAAATGATGAGTATTTAGAAAAAGACTTAATTGGAATGCAGGTCGAATGCGCTGGAAAAACAATTGGAGTCGTTCGCGATATTACAAATACCTCTCCAACTACTAAAGTGATGGAGATTGAAATAGATGGTAAAAGGGTATTGATTCCATATCACCCAGATTTTCTTTTAAAGGTAGATTTACAAAATGGAAAAATAGAAGTAAAATTAATAGAGGGAATGATTTGATGAAAATAGATATATTGACACTATTTCCTAATATGTTTGATGGGTTTCTGAATGAATCTATCATAAAAAGAGCTATTGAGAAAAAAGCTGTTTCAATTAACATCGTCAATTTCCGCAATTATTCAAAATTGAATAATAGTCAAGTTGATGATACTCCCTATGGTGGCGGGAGCGGCATGGTTTTGATGTGTGAACCGATTGTCAGCGCAATTGAGGACTTACGGGATGACGATACCACTGTTATTTTAATGACACCACAAGGTATGACATACAAGCAAGCTATGGCTCATGAATTAAAGCAGAAAAAGCATCTGATATTAGTATGTGGCCATTATGAAGGTTTTGATGAAAGAATTAGATCTTTTGTCGATATGGAGATAAGTATTGGCGATTATGTATTAACAGGTGGTGAAATACCAGCAATGGCGATTTGTGATAGTGTCATTCGTCTATTGGATGGAGTGATTAAAGAAGAGTCTTATCGTGAAGATTCCTTTACCGATAAAAGACTGGATTATCCTACTTATACTAAACCTTATGATTTTCGTGGGATGAAGGTGCCTGATGTTCTTCTATCAGGAAATCATCAAGAAATTGCTAAGTATCGTGAAAATGAAAGTTTAAAGCGAACGAAAGAACGCCGACCAGATTTATTAGATTAGAGAAAGATGGTGAATGTTATGCCTATTAACCAAAGATTTTTAGTTGTTAAGACCAAAGATTCAAAAGAAATTACTTATATGGAATATGATAAGATTGATGGATATAAAATAACACCAAAGAATAATGTTAAGTTTACTGATGCAATTAACGTCAAAAGTATGGTTTTAATAAATCCATCATTAATTGAGAAAATGGTTGATATTAAAGCCCGTAAACGTTTTAACTATCTAATTAATTTATTGGCTATTATCTATGAAGATGATGATATGTCAGGCGAAGGACTTCGTCTTGCTAAAAACGAAGCTGAAAAGTTTAGAATGGAAATCATTAATAAATATAAAAAATATATCAGTGAAGAAAAATTAGAGTTGCTTGAAAACAAGTTACAGATATTAGAAGATGAATTAGATTTGCGAATGGAATATTTACTAGATATGCAGGAGCAATTTAATAAGGAAGAAGGAAAGAGTCGATAATCCTTCTTTTTTTAGCAGAAGACGATATTATTTTGTTGTAAAAAGCTTAGGTATATGTTATAATACAATACTGTTTTGGGGGTGTAAGCTAATGAATCAGAATTATTATCAAATATTGGGGGTTTCTCAAAACGCCACACCTGATGAGATTAAAGTGGCATTTAGAAAATTAGCTAAACAATATCATCCAGATATGAATTCCGGTGTCGATACAACACAAAAGTTTCAAGCCATTTTGGAAGCTTATGAGGTTTTATCTGATGATACAAAAAGAAGGGAATATGATACTGTAACATTTGCGAGTGGTAGTAGCAATTATCATACCGATGATGGTGTCTGGGAGGCTTACTGGGATATTTTTAAAACTATTTTCGGTGGGATGAACAGCTCGCAATCACAATCAAGAACTAAACAGGATGAAAAACCCAATTATCATCAAAGGCAACCAGGTAATATTCGTCTTGATCTAGATGATACGACCATTGACATTAAGCTTTCAGCATTAGTTGATACAGATTGTTTTTCTATTCAAAATGAGAATGGAAGAGATATCGGTGTACTTCGTTTTGGAAAACATACGATTAAAATCATAACGGATGGTTATGTCAATTTAACAGATAGTCGTGGCGTAAAAGAGATCGAAATACAAAAAGGGCATCGCTTATAGAAATTAGTGATTGCATTAATCTTTTTTGTATGCTATAATTACTGATAGTGATCCGCTGGATGGACATTTATGATCGCTTGAAATAGAAAAGGAGAGAGATATCATGGCAAATGTAATTGATAAAATTACAGAAAAACAACTAAACCCAAACTTGCCAGAATTTAGAGTTGGGGACACAGTTAGAGTCGATGTAAAAATCATTGAGGGAAAAAGAGAAAGAATCCAAGCATTTGAAGGAATTGTAACTGCTCGCAAAGGTGGAGGAGTAAGTGAGACTTTCACAGTTAGAAAAGTTTCATACGGGGTAGGAGTTGAAAGAATATTCCCAGTTAATTCACCAAAGATTGCCGGTATTACAGTTATTAAGAAAGGTAAAGTAAGAAGAGCTAAATTAAATTTCTTAAAGAATGTTGTTGGACAATATCGAATTAAAGAAAGAGGACAAGAATAAGGCAACATGCCTTATTTTTTAGTTTGACTATGGAAAACGTAAAAAGAATTGTTAAAGAATATTGGATTTATGTCGCTATCATCGTTGTCATTCTTTTAATTAAGAGTTACGTCATAGCGCCAATTGTTGTCAATGGTACATCCATGGATTCAACTTTACGTGATGGTGATTTAATGCTTCTGAATAAATTCGAATATGAAGTATCAGACATTCATCGCTTTGATATTGTCGTTGTAAAACATGATGGGAAACATATCATTAAACGTGTCATAGGAATGCCTGGCGATAGCGTCAAATGTGAAGATAATATTTTATATATTAATGGCAAAGTCTATGCGGAAGAATATTTAGATCCTGGAACAGAAACTCAAGATTTTGAAATAGCTGAAATTGCCGAAGGCTATTATTTTGTTCTAGGTGATAATCGTGAGGTATCATTAGATAGTCGTTCGATTGGTCCTGTAAAAGAATCTGATATTGAAGGCCATGCCTTTTTTACATTATTTCCATTTAATCGCTTTGGAAAAAGTGAGTAAGGAGAATTGAGAATGAAAGTCATTTTTGGTACGACGAATAAACGCAAGATTGAAGATTTACAAAATATTAGTAATCAATTCAATCTCGGACTAGATATTTTGAGTATGGATGATATTGGTTGGAATTTAGGCGAAATTGATGAAATAGGAAATACGCTTGAAGAAAACTCTCTCATTAAAGCCCAAGCTATCTATGATTTTTGTCAAAAAGAGGAGATTAGTTATCCAATTATTACCGATGACGCAGGATTGTTTTGTGATGCTTTGAATGGTGAACCAGGAATCAAGACTGCGCGATACGCTGATGAAGAAATTGCCTTAAATCCAACGCTTCCTAAATATCAATGTGTATATAAATTATTGGAAAAGCTCGATGGTGAAACGAATCGAAAAGCAACATACTATTGTGTAGTAACATGTATGATGCCTGATAAAACCTATTTTCAAGAAATGGGTGAGAGCCAAGGGACGATTGCGACTGAAGTAATAGGTGAAATGAAAAGACCATACTTTTACTCGGTATTTGTTTTAGAGGGTAGTGATAAGCCTTTTAATCAATTAAAACCTGAAGAATTATCAGATACATACCGGTATTCAGCTCTTAAGAAGACGTTAAAGAAAATAAGTAATAGATAACATATTAGCGATGTTTTTTGTAATTATTTAATATGCTTGCTACAACCAATATATTTTATCTGGATATCTTTGGACAAAAAAAGTAGCTTGTCATAGATATTCCCAAGAGTTATTCTTGGTTTTTTATTGATTTAATTGTCAGATACTCATTAAATTTAATTTGCGGAAGGATGGTAAGTATAATGATTAATACAATTGATTTAACTAATGAATATAGTAAATCTCAATTAGAAGAGGAATGGGATAAAATAGAAGCTAAAAAAGATGTAATTATCAAAAACATAAAAATGTTGTATGAAGTTATTGGTGAAAAAGAACCATCAATTCATCCGCAATGGGGGAGTCCGCATCTTTTTCCTTGGGCATATTTACCAGAAGAAGGTGTTTCTAAAATTATTATTGGGACGATTCCTCCTAAAAAATATTGTCATGGATTATGTGATGAGTATTATGACAATGAAAATACTTTTTTCTATGAATCTAATCATAATAGTTTATGGACATATTTAAATCCTAATTTAAAAACGAAGGAAGAAAAGAGGAGTTATATTAAGGAGCATAAAATCGGTTTTATTGATTTAATAAAGCAATGTACTCGTAAAAATAATAGTTCTTTAGATAAAGATTTAATTGTTGACCAGGACGATATAGTTAATATCGATGAATTGGTTAAAGTTTTAAAGTATGCGGAAGAGATAAATGTGAAAAATGATATCAAAGAAATTAAATTATGTTGTACGAGTCATTCTTTTAAAAGTGCGCATTATTTTTTAAAACAAATAGTAAAAATGAATAAAGACTATATGGTTATTAATGAAAGAAAAGGCATTTTATCAATCAATTATAAATGTTTTAAAAAGTCATATAAAATAGTCGATTTACCTTCACCTTCTGGAATTAATCATTCATCAAAGAGAATCACAGAAGAAGAAAAAAGAAAAATATATCAAGATGAATTGCTTTTAAGTTGATCTATATAAAAATTTGTTTTTATGGCTAAAAAACATATAAAATCGAAGATAGAAATGATATAATATTTATGTACTTAAAAAGATTTTATATTAAATGTAGTGGAGGAATGGCATGATTAAAGAAAAGAGATTTTATGATTCGTTAGAAGGAATTTTTAAGGGTGCTAAAATAGAAGGACAGGGTGGCTTTATAAATTTACTTTCTATCAAAGAGAAGTATTATAAAAAAGTTATAAAATATTTTAAGAGTGAAGTGGATAATGACCCAATTATTAATGATTCTTTTAAAGAGGATTTCTATGATAAATTATGTAATTTCTTCGATAAATTTTTTAGCGAATCTGGAAGCATATATTTTGTTAAATCTGCTAATTGGCAAAAAGTTTATGAGAAGATATATACTGATAATCAAGACGTTGTTTTATTTTGGAAAACAAACATGTTGTATTATGTAAAATCAGACAAAATATTTAATAATCAAATTATTAAAGTAGACAATGAAGATGGTACATTGAACTTTATCTTTAAATTTGATGTCAGCGAATTGCAGATTAAAAAGAATAATGAACGTAAAGATTTTTTATATGTAGCAGATAAAAAAATTCATGAAAAAACGAATTTACATGACGAAAAAAGTGGCGACTTAATCTATGTTTTAAAAGTGGGTTATGAAGAGAATCGAAAAAAGACAAAATCAGAGCAGATTGCTGCTGAATTTGGAATTGATGAATATGTTGTGTTAAAAGCGATTAAATCTTTCGAAAAACAGAACAATGTGGATTTCTTTATTAACAAAAATGCTAAGGCCTTTCTTGATGAACAATTAGACTTATATATTAATCAAATATTATCATCTGAAGATAATGCCTTTGAACAAACTAGATTAGATCAAATTAAAGCTATAAAAATTTATGCTAAAAAAATAATTGATTTTATCTCAAATTTTGAAAATGAATTAGTAAAAATATGGAATAAACCAAAATTTGTCTTAAATTCTAATTATGTAATTACTTTGGATAGGTTAAACGAAAAGTCATTAAACTTAGTAAAAAAACATAAAAATTTAGATTTGCAAATAGATGAATGGAATAAATTAAAACTTATTGATGAAAAGTTTAATAAAAAGAAAGATCTTAATTGTAATAGTCATTTGCCAATCGATACGAAGTTTTTTAAAGATATAGAGATTGACATATTATCAAGCTTTGATAATTTAGATAATGAATTGGATGGTCTCATTGTTCATAGTGAGAATTATCAAGCACTCAACACCTTAAAAAATAAGTTTGAATCAAAGATTCAATGTATTTATATCGATCCGCCTTTTAATACAGGATACGATTTTGAATATCTTGATAATTATCAAGATTCATCATGGTTATCTATACTATATGATCGATTAAAATTGGCGAAAGATTATTTGAATGAAACTGGTGGATTATATTTACATTTGGATAGATATGCTAATTATTATGGACGAATTTTATTAAATAATATCTTTGGCAAAGATAATTATAAAGCAGAAATATATTGGGATACTTGTGGTAATACGGGATTTAAGACTAGTAAAAATAATTGGTATCAAAATACGAACAGCATTTTACAATATGCTAAAAATTATGAATTAAATAAATTTTATAAACAGTATACATTATTGAATGTTGATGACCAAAACGAGGCGAAACAAGAACGAAAAAATAAAAAAATTGGTTGGCTTGATATTCAAAAAGATGAAGACAAAACTTATGTTGAAATGTATAATGACTCAGGTGAATTTGAAAAAAAATATATTGATTTTACAAATAAAGTGGATCCAGTTGGAATGATTTGGACCGATATTTTGAGCTTTTTATATACGCAGATTGGAAATAATGAATCATACTTTTTCGATGGTGGTCAAAAACCAGAACATTTATTAGCTAGAATGATACAAGCTCAGACTAGACCTAAAGAGATGGTTATGGATTTTTATTCAGGAAGTGGTACATCATTAGCGGTTGCTAAAAAATTAAATCGTAAGTTTTTAGGAATAGAGTTGGGAAGTCATTATAATACTTTTTATGATGATGGTAATAAAGTCGGAATTATTGGTAGATTGAAAAATGTTTTAGCGGGCGATGCCAAGTTTTATGTAAAGCAACCAGATAGTGATGCCTATAGTCCTCGTACTCCACAATTGACAAGAAATTTAAATTGGAAAGGTGGAGGAGCTTTTAAATATTATGATCTTGAACAATATGAAGATTCTCTAAAAAAAGCTTCATATGATTCTTATGATATGCAGTCTTTATTTGATGAAAATATATATGGTCAATATACCTTCTTCGCTGATAAAAAAATGTTATCAAAATTTAATGTCAATGAAAATGGTCAAATAATGATTGATTTAGACAAATTATTTGATAATATTGATTTGCCAGAAACTATTTCTAATGCTTTAGGGTTACCAATTAAAAAGATAACGCATGATTCTGTTATCCTTTTAGATGAAGATAAAGAAGTCATTGAGAAATATGACTATAAACATATGACAGAAGAAGAGAAAATGCATTTCTTTAACATATTGAAACCTTATCTATGGTGGGGTGAATAGCCATGGAATTGTTTTATGAAAAAGTTGCAAATGATATTAATTATGAATCATTAGGTGACTGGCAAATTCCTAACATTACTAGTTTTTCTAGTGGGATAAAAGAACTATTTCCTTATCAAGTATCAGCTATAAAAAACGCTATTAAGTTATTAAATCTATATTATTCTAATAATTGTGATAAAAAGTTATTATTTGATAAATGCGTTGAACGTGGCATGGAGGATGATTCTTTTCGCATCTATGAATATGTTCATAAAAAGAAAAATATGCTCTTTTATATAACTAGAAAGTATTATGATGTCTTAGAAAATGACGATAAGAAGTATGTTGAAGGTTATCACCTTTTTAATCGTGCTTGTTTTTGGATGGCAACAGCTAGCGGTAAAACAATTATTATAATCAAGCTTATTGAAATCATAGATTATTTACAAAAAATAGGATGTTTGCCTAAAAATGATATTATGATATTATTTCCAGATAGTAACATTGAAAGTCAATTTAGAAGAGAAGTGCGAAGATATAATTGTGGTAAGTCTAGAACTATTAATGTTAACAGTTTAAAGGATTATGACACTATAAAAAATTCATTAACCCTCTTCGATGAGATTAATGTCTTTGCATATCGTAGTGATTTGCTTTCAACTTCTGAAAAAGAAAGACAAATTAATATAGATGCTTATGACAATAATGGTAACTGGTTTGTTCTTTTAGATGAAGCTCATAAAGGTGATAAAACTGGTGATTCAAAAAGACAAAATTATATAACTCAATGGACGAGAAATGGCTTTTTATTTAACTTTTCAGCTACTTTCACTGATAAAATTGATTATTATACAACTGTCTATAACTATAATCTAGAAAAATTTATCACTGATGGTTATGGCAAAAATATATTTGTCAGTAATTCATACTTCACTTTTAATAAAAAGGATGAATTAAATGATGTCTTAAAGCAAAAACAAGTGTTAAAGTCCTTAATCACTAGTACCTTAATAAAAAAACATAAATTGGATGGTTATTATCATAATCCTCTAATCGTTACACTAGTTGATACTGTTAATGAAGATGATTCTGATCTATTTTTGTTTTTTAAAGAAATTGAAAAAATAGCCGTTGGCAATATTGATAGTGAAGCCTTTGAAAATGCTAAAAATGAATTGGCTGAAGAATTTGTTCGCAATCAAAAATATTCTCTTGGTAGTGAAGTGATAGTTGGTAATTATTTTTCAGAAATCAAGAGTATTACAGTAAAAGATGTTTTAAGACAAATTTTTAATTCAAAAACACATGGAAAGATTGAAATAAAATTAGGAGATGCAGCTAAGGAAATTGCTATGCAATTAGAAACATCATCTTCACCATTTATGCTCATAAAGATTGGTGATGCCAGCAAATTTAGAAGAGATAAATTGAGTTCAAACTATCAAATAGGTAAGAGTTATGGAAATCATAAATATTTTGATACTATTAATGACAAAGATAGTAATATTAACATTCTTTTAGGTAGTAGAGCATTTTATGAGGGATGGGATAGTAATCGTCCTAATGTAATCAATTTTATAAATATTGGTTCAAATGATGCTAAAAAATTTGTTCTACAAAGTATTGGGCGAGGAGTACGAATTCAACCGCTTGAGAATGATTATAATAATCGTAAAAGAGCTAAGCCAAATGATTCTTTTAAAGAAGAATTACTAGAAACTCTATTTGTTTATGCAACCAATAAAACAGCTATTAATACTATTCTTGAAACCTTGGATGAAGAAAGAGTTGGCGATGAGATAAGTATTGCACCATTGGCTCAAAATAATCCATCTTTTTCCCTCATTTTACCAGAATATGCCATTGATGAAAAACAATATAGCAAGGCCAAATTTTTAATATCTAAACGCTGCCTCAATAAAGTAAAAACGACTTTTGAATTATATGAAAAAACTTTATTTATGTTGTTATTTGGTATTTCTTCAAATGATTATGACTATTTAAAAAAAGTGTTGGATGATCAAAGTGTATTTTTAATAGATGATTATTATGATTATAAAAATATCAATAAAACTCTTAGTGATATTATTGTCCATATAAAACAAAAGGAACATTTTGTAATAGGTATAAGAAAACTCAATAATAATGATATTGTGCATTTTAAACATATAAAATCATCTTTAAGCGAATCTAAAGTTAAAGAATTACAAGATCTTATTTCGAATGTTATTAATTCTAATTCAGAACGTGATTTAAATAAGTTAAAAAGTGACTTTGAAAATGGATTAATTACTCTTAACGAATATACTCAAAAAATAATTGATTATGGAAAAATGAGCAATACTACCTATTTTGATTCAGAATTGATTTTATATAATATGAAGGAGCATTTGTATGAACCTCTAATAGTTTCTATGAATGAAAATATTAATTATATGAAACATATTATCAATGTTGATTCTGAAAGAGAATTTATTGAAAATCTTGATAGTTATATAACTAAAAATACTATTAATTGTAAATGGTGTTTTTCTAAAGTAGATCAAACATTAGATAATGTATATATGTGGTATTTTAATGAAAAAAGCAATAAATATGATAAGTTTTATCCTGATTTTGTTTTCTGGTTATTAAATGATCAGCATTATGACATTTATTTCGTTGATCCAAAAGGTTTTCAAAATGTTGATTATCAGTTTAAAATCGAGGGCTTTAAAGAGTTATTTGAGCATGATGATAAACAGAATGTTTTTGAATATGAGAATGAGAAAAAGAGATATTCTGTATCTTTTCACTTATTGATGGTAGGAGACGTATTAGCTGTTCCGCAACCTTATAAAAGATATTGTATTAGTCAAAACGATTTTTCTTGGTTGAAATGATTAACTATAAATGTTTATATTATTTATAGTTGAATTTTAATACCAGCATATTATGAGGAGTATAAATTATGAATTTATTTGATAAATTAAAAAATAATAGGAATGATACTGAAAAGGAAATCATTAATAATGCCGAAATTAATCATGAATGTAATATAGTTACTATGAATAACTATATGTTAGCTGATATAAAAAAGGAACAATTAAACAAAAATACTTTTTCATTGGCGATATCAAAAATAAAACAATCTAGTCCGTTATTAGTACAAACTGTTGATGAAATTAAACATGTTGTTGAATCCAATGCCAAAAATCATCATAATAATAGTAAGTTATATCGAGTAACAAATCTTGGCAAAGATGATTCTTTAAAAGAAATGAAAAAAGGTAAAACTTTTTGGGGTGCTATCAAAACTAAGGAAGGCAAATCCAAAATGGCCAAACTTAAAGAGGTCAACGTTGACGGTAAATTAGCTTTAGATCCAGTGACAATCATGATGACCGTAGCTCTTTCTAATATTGAAGCCGATCTAGGTGAGATAAAAGAATTAAATAAGAAAATATTATCATTTTTAGAAGAAGAAAAAGAATCAGAAATTGAAGCCGATTTGGAATTATTGAATCATTCTATCATTGATTTTCAATATAATTTAGAGAATGAACAGTATTTAGCAAATAATCATAAACAAGTTATGGACATTAAAAGAACAGCTAATAAAAATATGCTTTTCTACCAGAAACAAATAAATGATTTTTTAGCTAAAGAAAGAATTATGACAACTAGTAATGTCATGAATTCACTATTGAATGACCTTGTCAAAAAGTTCAAATATTATCGAATGTCTTTGTACATATATTCCTTTTCTACACTAATGGAAATCTTATTATTAGGAAATTATCAAAGTGACTATCTATTAGCTAAAAGAGATGAATTAGATATATTAGATGCTGAGTATTCACAAACTTATAATACGGCTTTAAACTATATTAAAAAGAATGCTGATAAATCGTTAGAAAGTAATCTTCTATCAGGGATTGGTAGTGCTGGTAAAGTAATAGGTAATTTAGCGGAAAAGGTCGATGTGATTAAAAATAAAAATATTGATACTTGGTTTAATGAAAAAGGAGATAATTTAAAACAGAAGGGTGAAAGTCTTAAAAATCAATTTTCTGATTCTTTCGACGATATAAAGATGACAAACGCTACAACTTTTATCAAAAAGATTGAACAAGTTGATTCTATATATAACAAGACAAAAGAGATATATTTCGATAGCGAAAACATTTATTTACAAATGTAATTTTGATAAATGTAATGAGAAAATTAAACTATGACAATTAATTAGTAATCAAAAAGAGGATTAACAATGATGTTTTATCCTCTTTTATTTTTCTTTAATTAATGTTTCGTATAGACGATCTCTTTGATGATGATCATTATGAATAAAGAAATTATTCATTTTTTGGAGTTTATCTTTAGATGGTTCACCACCATTCTTAAGTATTTCTTTTAGCTGTTTTAGAGTCGTTTTGTAATCTTGAGAAAAGTCCCCAATGCCATTGTCAAATTTAAAATCTAACTCTCGATATAGATTCATTCCTGATTTAAACTTTACATAATCGGGTACAAAATAGATGATAGCTCTTTTCAAATAGACAAAGTCAAAGACATAACTAGAAAAATCAGTAATAAATACTTTATATTCACTATCTGGCCAATCAGCACCGATTTTAATTCGCTCATTATCGATTTGATATAAATACTGATATTTTTTAAATATTGGATGAAGTTTAAAATTTAAAGTGAAATCATATTTTTCTAACATATCAGCTAATTCTTTACTTTCTAAGAATTTTTTGCTTTCAATGTAAAATTCTGATTCTATAAAAGTTTTTTCCATTTTCGCATAATTAGTAATTTGTTTACCTACTAAATATGATCGCCAAGATGGAGCATATAAGATAGTGTTTGTCTTTTTGACATCGGAATTTAAAAAATCATATCTTGGCATACCACAATCAATTAAATGTTCTTTGGTAAAACAATAATTATTGATAAAATTATCTTTTTCATAATACGTTGAAATAACTTCTTTATCCAAAGGAAGCCGATCAAGGGAATATTTCCAAGGGAGATGGGCATGAAGAATACCATGTTGTAGATATATGATCTCCGGTATATTAGCGATATCTATATAATAGGTGTAAGCATTTTTAGTATATGGTGATGAATTCTCTTGTTCAATATAGGCTGTTATGATTTTGCTAGCTTTTAAATACATAAATTTATGTTTTAAACTATGAAATTTTATAACTTTTCTCTTCTGTTTTTGATTAAAAATATCCTTGTTAAAATCTTTACTATTATTAGATACATAATATCTTTTAATTCCATCTTTTATTTCAAGATCGTGAATGAACTGATAATATCCATTATCTTTTTTTACGCCTTTACAGTCATAATATAACCATATTGGTTTCCTTGGATGATATAATCGACACATCAATCTAACTAGCAATTTCTTTTTATCATCGGTGAAGTGATAGATAAAGCGATTCATTCTAATAGCAAATTTAGTTTTTCGCGTTGCTTTTTCTATTTGAAAATAATCATTAATTTTCGAATAGATGAAAATATATCCATTATTTATATAATGATATCTTTCCAGTTTATCAGAAAAGACATTTCCTTGTGGAAAGAAGAATCGAGAACTGATCAAATGGTCGTGAAGAGATATATAAACTTTAAACATACTGATCTTTTGGTAATCAATTTCTAATTCGGATAGATAGAACTTGGCACATTTTTCTTTACATTGATGATAACTAAATGATGATTCTCGTACGGCAAACTCTTCTTTTTTAATGTCTTCTTCATCATAAGCGACTATTACTTTAGGTATTTCTTGTTCATATAAGAAAGCCGGTGATTTAATACAAATCATCATTTTTATTTTATTATCAACGATGCGAAATTTTAATAAATCAATATTAATCTTACTATCAGCCCAAATAATATTTTTATCACTTGCAACTGCGATGGCATCTCGAAAAGAGAGAACTTCCTTTTTAGCTTTTTTCTCATTCTTTAAATCGAGCCAATAATATTTGTGATAAATATTTAGACCAGGATGATATAGAATGACATCGTCATTTACCTTTGACAACAAGGCTATAATACGACCAAACTCTTCATCAAATTTTTTTCCTTCGTATTGGTATGGCATTAAAATTCCGGCTTTATTTTTCCAATTCAAATCATTGATGAAAAGAGCTTGATAATATTCAGGAACATTACCTTTGAATTGTTTGAAAAAAGTTTCCCAAAAAGACATTGTCGTTTCAAATAAATAATAGGCATAAAACCTAGTTTTAGTTATACTATTAGGCTGTTGTAAGTACCAATAAGTTCCCGTATCGACATAGCCGATTTTCATTTTATTCTTGATTATATCCATACTAAATTTTTGATCTTCATGAAAAAAACCTGGTCTTGTATCAAATAAAACATTGTTTTTAAATTGGTTTTTTATACAATAATTCATCGTTGTAATTGAAATAAACCAATTTTCTTTTTGGGTTAAATCATATATGCCAGTGTGTGTTAAAAAACGATAGCGATAGTGTAGTTTCTCTTGAGGGATACCATTGACAACAGGTACTATTTTGTAACCTACTAAATCGATTTCATCATAATGTTCATCAAAGAAAGGGACGATACTCTTAATTGTATCTGGTGAAATTGTATCGTCAGAGTCTAGAAATAATATATATTTTCCTTCGGCTAGGCTAAGAGCTAAATTTCGCGTTTTAGATAAGCCTTCGTTCTCTTTTTTGACATAGCGAATATTATCATATTTTTCGACATATGGCTTAATAATCTCGTCACTATTATCCGTGCTACCATCATTTATAATAACTAATTGTATTTTGGATATATCATAGTCTTGCTGCAAAACGGAATTCAATGTTTGCGCTACCCATTTTTCAGCATTATAGACGGGAATAATAATGCTGATATCATATTTTTTCTTTTTCATCTTAATCACTCTCGTTTCTCTTACCATAAATTTTTTTAATCATTGTTAACGCTATAATTATAACACATGTTGTACTGCTAATGCATAATCCCAGTTTTAAATATGGAGTCTCATAGACAAATTTAACTATATGAGATCCTTTAGGAACCTTTGCACCAACGAAGCCGCTATTGACGACAAAAGAATCTATTTTTTGACCATCGACGTACACTTTAAATCCTTTTGAATATCCTGTCGCTAGTTGAATAATGCCGTCTTCATCATTATCAATTTTGGCAACAATACCATTGGAATTGACTTCAGTTATCGCAACGTTTTGACTGAGATTCTTCATATCATCTTCATATTCTGTCATATCAACGGCATATAGTTCTATTTCATCAAAGGTATAAGTTCCTTTTTTATTAATGATGTATTCGATTTCTTTATCACTAGAGTAGCTACCAAGATTTATATAGAAATCGTCCATAGGATAATACCATTGAGAAGAATTTTTATCTTCTATATCATGATAATTATTAACCCCATTAACGTTAATACTTATCTTGTTGGCCAAATTATTTCCTGCAAAGGGCGTATAGTTAAAATTCTTGATACATAAGTATAATTCTTTATCCATCATATCTTGGACGTGAAATTTGATGACATATGGAACGTCATTGACAACAATTTTTTTAGCATCAATCTTTTCTTTGTCTTCATCAGCAATCTCGTAATCAACTTTGGTAACTACAGATGAATAATCATCTAAAGTAGATATTTGTACATTTCCTAAATCATCTTTATCCAAAACAGCTGCTTTCGTGATTAAATACTCACGATCAAGAGGATTGGCTTTTAACCATTCATCACGAGAAAGAACTTTATTATACATAACAAGTGGTGAAACAGGTGCGTTGTTCTTATAAATTCCTAATTCACCGATAGAAGCATATTCTGAATAGTCATATGGTAGACGTTCAACATTATTTTTATCGGTTATAAAATATTTTTCTCCCATTAGAGTAGTAATTCTCGTACGATTATCAAATTCTAGTAATATTTTATTGACTGAAACATCAAAGTTATAAAGATCATCACTCAAGTTTTTTAAATAATTATTTGATATTGATAAATAGGTATTTGGTGACTTATAGTCAAAATATTGGGCAGAATTTTGAAACCATCTTGGAAAACGACCAATTCTATAAAATGATTCATCTTTTTTTATTAACGCGATAGCTTTATCATAATTTTTTAAATTGCCATTAAGGGAATTATATTTATCGTCAATACTGTCAAAGGCAACACTATTTTTGATATATGGTGCATATCCTTTATAACCAATATAGCCCAGATTCAAGAACACTAGAAGAAGTACTAATATTTTTACTATTGGCCTAAATTTATCATTATTGTGGAAGAGATGATTATATGCCACAATGACGATGAGGATTGCTAAACAAGGAATTAAACTTTTAAACACTATTAAAAGGTTGTTAATATGAAGACCTATTAAAATGGTACAATAGAAAATCATAAACATTGTCATCCTAGTAAGTTCAATAGGCTTATACTTCAAATTATTGTTCAATCCGCAGACAATCAGATATGAAAAGCAAAAACAAAGAGCGAAAGTCCAGCGATTTGTACAATAATGAAAGCCATTCATCACCTTACCAAACATTGGGGTAACAAGACCAATAATTAAAATGAATGTAAAGAGAAGAATACTTTTATTATTTTTATAATTTCCAAGGCCAACAGGTAACATTAATAATAAGAGAGAAGAGCAGCCAATCGTCGTAGAGAAGCCACTATCGGAAATGATAAAAAGATTATGAATTAAATTTTTATAATAACTTATATTATAATCAGCCATTAATGTGATAGGATTACGTCCAGAATTTTTAAAGGCATATAAAACTGGTAATAGAATAAAAGATGATAATAAGATGGATATGCCAAAACAAACACCTGCTTTGATTAATTTTGTGAAAAAACCCCTTATACTCTTATGATCAATTTCAAATAAATATATGACAAGAGCATAAATTAAGCTAAGTATTACTAGCATATAACAAAAATAGAAATTACATATTATTGAAATAAAATATAGTAATATTATATATTTATAGTTATTTTCTTTTAAAAATTTTTCAATACCAATAAATAACAAAGGTAGTAATATGGCGGCATTGGCAAAATAGGGATGCATAAAAGAGAAGAGTAATACATAGCTTGAAAATGAGTAGACTAAAGAACCAAGTAGAGAACTGAATGCATCTTTATTTTTATATTTACAAAATAATAAAAAGGTTAAACCGCAACAATATATTCGCAAAACAATTAGTAAAGAGTAAATGTATTTCAAGGCTCCGACCGAAAAGGGAAGACTTAAATAAAAGAATGGGTCACCAATAACATAATAGGCATATTCACCAATGACTCCTTCACCTAATCCAATGTTCCAAGAGAATAATGAAAAACCATTTTTAATAATTTCATGATAGTTTTTAAAAATAACATAATGTTGATTAAAAGAATCCATTCCCAATAATAATGATTTTCCGCGGGCATAAAATCCTAAAAAGACTATTGACGCTATTATAGAGAAGGATAATGTATAAAAGATAAGGGTTTTATAAAATTTATCATTTGTTCTCGTCTTCATAAAAACCTCCTGATTATTTATTTACTACAATTTAAGTATAATAAATCACCATTTAAAATTCAATATCTATATGTATTTAATGAGGAAAATCCAGCAACTGGCAAACACAATGAACCCTTTTTTGTTTTAGATGTAAAGATTGATAGGAATAAATGAAAAAATAGTTATTTCTATAAAACAAATTTATTTTGTTCTAAATATATGATATGATAAAAATATAGTAGAATACGCGTGATTTTCATGTTCTATAGTAGTAAAGGAGTAGTAAGATATGGAAGAAGAAAATAGAGGTATCGAGAAAAATGATGTAAATCAAACTAAAAAGAAAAGATTACATTTAAAAAAATTATTAGTCTTTCTTTTGGTAGGAGTTATTGCATTATCAATAATTATAGCTTTGATGCCGAAAGACGAGGAAAGGATAGAAATGAAAGTTAAGAGTTCACTCGTTAAAATAATTGAAAAAAGTGATCTTGAAACGGTTAATATCACCTATAATGTCATTGCCAAAAAATGTAAAGAGGACGATTGTGATACGACCTCAAATAATATTGGTGATTTTAAATATGTGGTTTCCTGTAAAGGGACAATAACGGCGGGGATTGATTTTACAAAGGTTAAAATTGATGTCGATGAAGAAAATAAAAAAATTGTGGTTGAAGTACCAGATGCAATTATAAAAGGTGAACCCAATATTGGCTCAATTAAATTTTTAAATGGTAATAACGTCTCAGCTGATGAGTTGCCAAATGCAAGAAAGTTATGTCAAGAAGTAACAAAATCTAAAAGCCAGGAGGATAATCAATTGATTCCAGAAGCTAAAGCTCAAGCAATAACAATACTTGAAGAATTTTATAGCCAATGGATAAAGGCATATGATCCTTCATATACAGTGGAAGTTAAATAAGAGGTGGTTATGATGAAGAAGTTTAAATTATCATTAACTATTGCATTGTTAATTGGTTGTTTAGCAGGATGTGAAAAATCCAGTACGGAGTCATTAGCAGAAAATGTAAAAAGAATAGAACTTACTGGAAATTTAGTGACTTATCAAGCTTATTATCATAATGTATTAGAATATGAAAAAAAAGCGGGTTCTGGAATAACACATATGTTAGAAAAAGATAGAAAATTATTTGCTGAATACACTGGAACAATCAAATACGGAATTGATTTATCACGAGTTAAGATTGATGTTAAAGACAATGAAATTATGGTTTTCATTCCTAAGGCCAAAATAATTGGTGAACCAAATGTCGATAAAGATGATTTTAAATCTGAAAATTTTATTGAATCAAAAGATGGTTTTATAAATAAAAATCCTATAACAGCAGATGATATTGCTGAAGCCTTTGATCAGGCACAAACGGATATAAAGGAAAATGCTCAAAATAATACGGAATTATTAGATATGGCCCAAAAAAGAGCCAAAGCCATCATCGAAGAAAATATAAAACAATTTAGTGGTATATCTGAAAGTAAATATACAATTAATTGGGAATATGAACAATAAAAAGAAGAGTATCCACAACTAGCAAATTCTTATCATCATTTAAGATCAATAAAAGGGGATAGATAAAATGAAAAAAGTAATGGCGATATTATTACTTTGCTGGGGATTAGTCAGTTGTAGTTTAGCACTTCCGACGAGGGAAGATGAAGAAAACAAAGAAAATCTTGGCTATGTTGAACCAATCACTATAAGCGCCTTGATTAAATCCTTTAACGATCAAATCTTTACTAATTCTGGACTCGGACCAACAACAGAAAACTATTCATCTCTTGCTGATGGAAAGTATTGGTTTGAAATAACCGAAGGAATACATTTAGTAGTACTTCCAAAAGGAGAACCGAAGAGTTTAGAAGAGGATATCGTTGCTTCTAGTAATCTCTACTTTGAACAAGAACATATTAATGATCCTCAAGTATTAGCTTATACGCGAATGTTAATTATGGCGAATAATGCCCAAATATCTTATGACGAAGCTCAGAACTTGATTGATGAAGCTCAAACATTAACTTCAGAAAAAGGTACTAGTAATAATGGTAAAGGTATTTCTGTCAGATTTTTAAAGTCAGATAATCATTATGAGTACCAGATAATCCGTGTCTATCAATAGCTATTTATAAATCAATTATTAGAAGCTCAGGCTTCTTTTTTTATTTAAATAAAAATATATATCTGTAAGATATTTTTTTATGATTAATATTTATATGATAAGTATTTATTAAAACTCTATTAATGCTGTGGACGTAATTAATGACTTTCATATTATAATGTTTAGTGGAGGTGAAACTATGGATCAAGAAAAAATAGGAAAATTTATTGCTGAATGTCGTAAGAAAAAGAATTTGACGCAACAGGAGTTGGCTGATGAACTGGGAATAACTGATCGCGCTGTTTCGCATTGGGAAAACGGTAGAAGTCTTCCCGATATTTCTCTTTTTCAACAACTGTGTGACATATTAAATATTTCTATCAATGAGTTGATTTGTGGGGAGAGAATTAGTGAAGATAAATTGATTAAAAAAAGTGATGAAAACATAATTAATACATTAGAAGATAAGATAAAGCAAAAGAAAAAAGCTAATAGTATTATAATTAGCTTAGTTTTAGGAATTATTTTTCTTTTTATCGTATTACTATTGAGTACGAGAATAACTTATCCAAAAATTAATTTATTTAACTTTACCATACAATCTTTACCTTCAGATGCCATTTATAAGTTGAATAAACAATTGAGCATTGACCAAAGAAACGTTTATTACTATGGAATAGATTTTGCTGTGTTTTGTGATGATGAGGAAAAGTGTTATCAAGTGGATGAAGCCTTGAAACATAAACAGATGAGCATTGATAAATTTCAGAAATATTTGGACAAACAAGTTGAATATGAAAATTATCGTATGATGCAATTTTGGGATGGTGGAACTAAAGTTTATGAAAAATCGGAAATGATTGTAATGTTTTGCAACACGATAGATGGTAATCGCGATGTCTATATAGGTAATGATGAAATGTTAAATAATTTACAAGGGGAATACTGTGGTCACTCTAAAAATCAAGATAAAAGTTATATTAGGACTTATAAAGTTATCAGTACGACAATCAATAGCAATGACGAAGAATTTAATGATGTGACTCTTGAACAAAATGATGGTACTAGAGGAAAAGTATTAATAAATAATTCATATTCTTTAATACCAGGACATACTTATGAATTCTCTTTTCTAACTTTTGATCACTTTAACGATACAATCGAAAATATATTTAATCATTCTACATTCTTGAATGCTGTTGAAACATTGAAAGAGCCTGCGGAACAAATAAATGAAAAAATAATTGTTAATGACGACTTGGATAATGGATCTGAATTAAATGAACTTGAACACGTCAAAATGGATATTGTCAATGGAACACTGACACCAACTTCTACTAGAGTCCGAATCACTGATTTAACTAATGGAAAATATTCTTATGGGTCAGATTTTAGAATTGATAAAAAGGATGGTGATAAGTGGGGCGAATTAAAACCAAAAGAGCCATTGTTATTTACTGACATAGCTTATGGACCAGATAGAAATGGTTATATTGAGTTGAATATTAATTGGGAACGTTCATATGGTAAATTAGCTAAAGGACGATATAGAATAGTGAAATCGGCATTGATGAATTCCGAAACGCCTTGCGAAAACGAATGTAAAAATTATTATTTTTCAGTGGAATTTGATATTGATTAAATAAATTTTTAAAGAAATGACATTTTTAAATATATCATCAAAAATAAATACTTATACCTTTTTATAGGAAGAAGCGACATAATTATTTTAACCTAATAATTTGATTGACAAAGTAATTATTCAAGTAATAGAATAAAAACAAGGGAGGAGAGAATATATGAAAAAGAAGATAATTACATTGCTAGTTACTATAATATGTCTTTTTATTGGTAGCAATGTTTATGCAAAGACTATTAGTAAAGATAGTTTAGGTAATTATGTAATATCATTGAGTTCTAATGAAAATATTCAAAGAGCGATAGATTCTATCGATTTAACAAATGATGAAATTAAAAATGCTAATGGTATTATAATTGAGCTTGATGGTAATTTTCTAAATCAACAAATCAATATAAATTTGAATAAGAATATGACGATTAGAAGTAAAGATTCTAATCGCAAAGCAAATTTAGGTGTTGGTAAGATTACTATTTCTGGAGCTGCAACTAATGTCACTCTTGAGAATTTATTATTCTTTGGAATGACTGGTAATATCCAACACGAATTCATTGTTGTTGATTCGTCTGTTGTTTTAACTATGAATAGTGTCGATGTCAGTTATGCCTCAAGACCGCCTGCTGGAGCCTCTGATACGCATTTGATAACTTTGAAATTTACTGAAAATGCTGCAGGAACTAAGGCTTATATTTCTAATTCACAATTTGCTGGTATTTATAGAGCTGTAAGTATGACTGGTTCTAACTATGATGTAACATTTGACAATACCATTTTGGCAGGAGATACTGTTCTTGCTTTGGCAAATGGTGATAATAACCATATCACAATTAAAAATGGATCAAATATTAATGTCGGTTCATCTTTCAGCAATAGTCCAAATATTGAAGGAATATCTATTAAAAGCCAAAAGAATCTAAAACTTGATATCATAGATTCAACAGTTATAAATGATGATAAATCCAAATCAAACCATTTATTTTCATTTGATGATTCTAATAACCAAAATTGTCTTATAAGTATTATTGGAAAATCATCTATTACTGACAACAATAATCAAGAAAATAGTAAAATATTTGATTTCGAAGAAGATATACCAGCTAATAGTAATAAAATTGTTGTTACTAAAGATGTAGCTATAACGCCAAATAATGTTGGTGAAAAATATGCTTCATCAGGTAATAATTATGTAGTTGGTATCCATGATGAAGAGGGAAATACTACTATTAAAATTTATAATGGTAAAATACCTGCAGAAGATTTAGAGCTTAAGCCTTCAAGCAATGTTTTTAGAGGATGGTATAAAAATAAAAATTTTGCAGAAGTCGATAAATTTATAACTTCTGAATCTGTTACTGAAAATATGGATTTATATCCTAAATATGTGCATTCAGTTACTATTACAATTAATGGATTAGATCAAGAATTTACTTTGCTTTCTGATGAAACTTTAGAAATATTAGAAAGTAGATATAAAAATGCGCTTCAAGACATTTTAGGCCCAGTCAACAAGAATTTCAGCCATTTTGAGAATGAAGAAGGGCAAAAGATTACAAACGATTATATCTTTACAGAGGATGCCAAATTAACACCTATTTATACTATAACAGTTACATTTCAGGGAGAAGAATTTACTTTGGGTGAAGGCAAAACTTTAAGTGATTTAACTGCCAGTGATAAGGAAAGATTTGAGGCTGTTGTTAAGAGCGAAGGTAAAATTTTTGATCATTTTGTCTTAAAAGGAACTAATACTTTCGTTGATAATAGTTATACTTTTAATGAAAATGTTGAGTTGGAAGCTAAGTATAATGTTACAATAACTATTGGTGATGTCATTTTGACGTTACCATCAGGAAAAACAATTGCTGATTTATCTGCCGAAGATCAAACTAAATTGATGCAAATAATGAATATTAGTAATAAAACATTTGTCGGATTTAAATATAGCGATGAGCAAATGATGACTAAAGACGAATTGTTAAGATATGTCTTTAATACAAGTATGGAATTAACACCTATGTATAGTGTAAATATTAAAATTGGGGATTTAATTCTTACTTTATCTGAAGGAAAGTCTTTAAATGATTTAACCAATGAACAAAAGTCAGCAATTCAAACCATAATAAAAAATTCTCATAAAACTTTCAAAAATTATCAAATTATAAATGGTGAAGTTATTGATGATGATTATAAATTTTATGGTGATACCGAAATCGTCATTAACTATCAAATAACCATTACAGTAGATAATGAAACATTTACAATTGAGGATAATGGTATTTTATCCAGTCTATCTAAAGAAGATAGTGAAAGATTAGATAGATTAGTTAGAAAGTCTGATAAAGAATTTAAAATATTTAAAGATAGTACTAATAAGTTAGTTGATGATGATTATATTTTCACTTATGATACAACATTAACTGCTATTTATGAAATCATTATAAAAATAGGCGAAGAAGAGTTTAAAATTGATGAGGGAAAGACTTTAAACGATTTAACTGCTAATGGGGTAGAAGCATTAGTTAAACTAAAAGAAAGTGAATTTAAAATATTTAACAGTTTCATAGATGAATTAGGAAATACAATCGAATTAAACACACAATTAACCAAAAATACTACAATAATTGCTGAATTTAATATTGTTATCTCTATAAAGGATGAAGAATTTATCATTAGTGAAAAAGGATGTTTAAATGACTTATCAGATAGTGATAAAGAAAAATTACAAAGTCTTATTAAGCCACAAGAAAATCAAGAATTTGCTCATTACATAAACGTAGAAACTGGAGAGATTGTTAATTTCAATACTAAATTTAGTAAAAATACTCAATTGGAAATAATATATAAAGCTAAAGAAAAAGATAAACCTATCGAAGTACCTAAAACTTACGATAATGTACAGGTGTACATTATTATGTCTGTAATTAGTTTACTTGTTTCATTAGAATGTATATATTTAGTTAAAAAAGGATATTAAGTTATAAAAATATTTCAGAAATGAAATATTTTTGTTTGTCAACATCTACAAACGATGTTAGGTAGATATTTAAAAAAAGTCTATATTTAAATAATTTTATTAGGACAAATTTGATAAATGATAAATTAGATTAAAGCAAGAAGAAATTCTTGCTTTTTATGTTATAATTAATGAGAAAGGTCATTTGTTTGAGAGTGGTAATAAAAGTATTTGAAAATTGGCTACTTGAAAATTTTATTAAAAGAAAACTACTATACAAGTTTATTACGCAATTGACATATTGTATTAATCAAAAGGAAAGGAAGAGTAGTATATGGAACAGTCATCATTATTTGATACGCCTATGAGTGAACCATTAGCTTCGCGGATGCGACCAGGAACTTTAGATGAATTTGTTGGTCAAAAACATTTGATTGGCGATAATAAAATTTTACGAAAAATGATTGAAAGTGATAATATTTCTTCAATGATATTTTGGGGACCTCCTGGTGTTGGAAAGACGACTTTAGCTAGTATTATAGCTAAATGTACTAAATCAGAATTTATTACTTTTTCTGCCGTAACTTCAGGCATCAAAGAAATAAAAAAAGTTATGGAGGACGCTGATAGTAACAAACGATTAGGAATTAGAACTATTTTATTTGTAGATGAGATTCATCGCTTTAATAAAGCTCAACAAGATGCATTTTTACCATTTGTTGAAAAAGGATCAATTGTTTTAATTGGTGCAACAACTGAAAATCCTTCTTTTGAAGTTAATAATGCCTTGCTTTCAAGATGTCGAGTATTTGTCTTAAAGGAATTAGCAAGAGAAGATCTTTTAACGTTATTAAAAAAAGCCCTTGTCGATGAGAGAGGTTTTGGAAAAGAAAACATATCCATATCCGATGACAATTTAAATATAATTGCGGCATTTGCCAATGGTGATGCTAGAGTCGCTTTAACGACACTGGATATGCTTGTTATCAATGGTAATACAAAAGAAGATGGAACCATAGAGATTTCAAAAGATATAATTGAAGAATGTTTGACGAAAAAGACGTTATTATATGACAAAGATGGTGAAGAACATTACAACATTATTTCAGCACTCCATAAGTCAATGAGAAATAGTGACCCAGATGCAGCTGTTTATTGGCTTTCAAGAATGCTAGAAGCAGGTGAAGATCCCATTTATATAGCAAGAAGAATTACAAGATTTGCGGCTGAAGATATAGGACTAGCTGATACCAATGCTTTAAATGTGGCTATAAATGTATATCATGCTTGTCATTTCATTGGAATGCCGGAGTGTAATGTTCATTTAGCTGAAGCCGTTATTTATATGTCATTAGCGCCTAAATCAAACGCCTGTGATGTCGCTTATCGAATGGCTAGTTCAGATGCTAAGAAGATGTTAGCTGAACCAGTTCCTCTCGTTATTCGAAATGCTCCTACTAAATTGATGAAAGAACTCAATTATGGTAAAGGTTATCAATTTGCCCACGATAGTGAAGATAAGTTAACAACAATGGATTGTTTACCAGAATCATTAATTGGAAAAGTCTATTATAATCCTGGTAATCAGGGTAATGAAATTCGTTTTAAAGAGCGTTTAGAACAAATAAAGAAATGGAAAACTATTCACAAAGAAAAGTCCGAAAACAATTAATAAATAGATAGAGAGATCTAGTATAATTAATATTAAAATGATATGATAAGCATCATACTACTAGCAGATCTCCAATATTTTGTTGTGAAGATTAGTTAAAAAGGAGTAAAAGAAAAGTATGTTACAACTAATTTCGAATAGTGATGAAGAATATTATGCTCATTTATATAAATTAATTGATTCTATTGCCAATATTAATCCTAATTATAATTGGTTAATAACAGATTTTGAAGCATATCCCCAAACTAAACGCTATCAAACATTAATTTTGAAAAATAAATATTTAATACTGAGTACAGAAAAGTTAATTGAAATGTTAAAACAGGATAATTTTCAGTGGATTTGGGGAATTTTTTCAGCCATTCCAAATAGATTTAGTGAAAAAGAAATACTAGATTATGTTTTACCAAGTTTAGAAGGGAAAAATCAATCATTCATTAAACATCCTTTAGCGGAATTAGAAATTGGGGTTGTCGATTCTTCTAGTCTATACATAATTTCTAATAATGAATATATTGAAGTATTTAAAAGATTATATCCCAAAGCAGAATAAAATATAGATATGAAAGTTAAAGAATAAGAAATTTATTGAATAAAACACCTATAAAAAGCTAGTATTTGAAGAATGTCTAAGAAAAAAATAAGAGAAAGTTTGGAAAATTTTATGGATAAATATATAATTGTAACAACGCTATGTGATAAAGAGGCCATAGCAAATCAGATAATTGATACATTACTTGAAAAAAAATTGGTAGCTGGAAGTCAGCTTAGTAAAGTTAGTTCTAAGTATTGGTGGAATAATGAATTAGAAGAGTGTAGCGAATATAAATTAGAGTTTAGAACAAAAGAAAGAAAATTTACTACAATTGAGAATGAAATAAAGAAAATCCATGATTATGATGTTGCTGAAATTTCAAGCTGTGAAATCAAAACAGCCAGTAAAGAATTTTTAAATTGGATAGATGAAAATGTAAAATAAAAATAAGTAATTTAAAATGGATAATAGACAAAATCGACAAACATCAACTGAAATATCAGTTTAAATGTAAAAATACTTGCATGTCTTTATAAAATAAGTTTTTACATATTTAAGAAAAATCATAGATATTGGAGATGAGGTAATGAATAAAACAGAAGAACAAAATAATGTATTGGTATATAAAAATAGAAATGCTAATATGCTAGAAAAAATAAAATCTTCATGTTATTATGTTTCTAAAAATAGTAGATATGTATCGATTGATTATGAAAAATTAGATGAATATATTAAGACAATTGACCTCCAAAAAATTAAATTTTGGTTGAGTAGTAATCCATATGATTTATTTGATATGAAAATTGATAAAATAATTAATTTTATGTTGCTATTTGATTCAATAAATTATTGTTTTTGGGGCCAACCTAAGTGGACTATAAATACTATAGAAGGTGAAAAGGATGGTTCAGATGCCTTATTATATGCTTTATTAAAATATGTAAAAGAAATGGATAAAATTGATTTTACTAAGGTCTCTTTTGAAGAATTCTCTAATGTATTAAAAGGTAATGTTGATATTCCCTTTTTACAAGAAAGATATAATACTGTTGTAGCAATATGTAATGTAGTTAATGACAAAATGAATGGTAATTTTTATAATTATATTAAAGATATTAATAAAGATACGGAATTATTTAATATTATTATTAGTAATTTTAGAGACTTTTGTGATGAAAGAGACTACGATGGTAAAAAAATATATTTTTATAAATTGGCTCAATTATTAACTTCCGATATTTTACACATAAAAGAATTAATTAATGGTATAAAAGTTGATTATAGTAATTTAGTAGGATGTGCTGATTACAAAATCCCACAAACATTAAGAGCGTTAGGAATACTGAAGTTTAATAATGGATTATCAAATATTATTGATAATAGACAAATCATATCTGAAAATTCTAAATATGAAGTTGAAATAAGAGCTAATACAATAACTGTTATTAATTATATTAATTCAAAACTAGAAAATTGTTGTTCTATTGATATAAATGATTATTTGTTTGTATCTTCTAAAGAAGTTAAAACAATTGCTAGACCATATCATTTATGCAAAAATAAAAATTATTAAAAAAATAGATTTAATCGTATTAAATAAAAAATATTTTAAGGAGTGATTTTATAGAAAAAGATAATTTCGACCTTAAACCCTTAATAAAAATGAGAAAGTTGGTGGTATTTTTGAATGGTAAATTGGAAACTATTTCAAATCTTTTTGAAGGTAAAGAAATAAGAAGTATATGAAAGAGTGAGAAAGAAGAATATTACTTTAGTGTTGTTGATGATATAAATGCATTAACAGAAAGTAAAATACCAAAACGATATTGGACTAATTTAAAAAGAAAATTAAAAAAATAAAGGAAGTGATAATAATGGACAATCGACAAAATCAGGTAAACATAAATTGGTATCCAGGTCATATGGCTAAAACCAAAAAAGAAATAAGTGAAATGATTAATTTAATTGATATCATTTATGAAGTTGTAGACAGTCGTATGCCTCTTAGTAGTAAGATTGTTGATATTGATGAATTGATTAAAAATAAGCCACGAATTATTATTTTTACTAAATATGATTTATGTGACGAAAAAGAAACAGATAAGTTTGTTTCATATTATGAGAGTTTAGGTTTTAAAGTTATTTGTTGTGATTTGATCAATAATAAAAATGTAATTAATAAAATTCTTTTAGAGAGTAATGCTATTTTAAAAGATATGAATGCTAAGAGAATCGCTAAAGGAATGAAGCCTCGCAGTATTAGAGCTTTAGTAATTGGCGTTCCTAATGTCGGTAAATCAACACTTATCAATCGTTTAGTTGGAAGAAAAGCGGCTAATATTGGTGATAAACCTGGTGTTACTAAAACGTTAAGTTGGATTAGAATTAACAAAGATATTGAGCTTCTTGATTCTCCTGGTATTTTATGGCCTAAGATTGAAAATCAAAAACATGCTTATAATTTAGCTTCTCTTTCTTCAATCAAAGAAGAGATAGTTGATAATGAAGCTTTGAGCATTCATATTTTAAAAACAATGTATGATTTATACCCTGAGAGATTGAAAGAACGTTATGGAATAGAAAATATTGATCTTGATGATATCGTCCCAACTTTAGATATCATTGCTACCAAAAGAGGAGCTTTATTAAAGGGGGGCGAAAAAGACTATGACAAAGTTTATTCAATCATTATTAGAGATTTAAAAGACGGTCTATTAGGTAAGATTACTTTTGATCGTATTGACGAAATTAATCATTCTTCTGTTTAATAGAAAAGGTGTTGTTATGAATCAATTTGTAAGAAGTGAATTATTACTTGGAAAAGAAAATATGGAACGCTTAAAGAAAGCAAAGATTGCTGTTTTTGGCATAGGAGGAGTGGGGTCCTATGTTTGTGAAGCTCTTATTAGAACAGGGGTTATAAATTTTGTATTAATTGATAATGATGTCGTTGTAGAAAGCAATATTAATCGTCAAATTCATGCCACAACGAAAACAATTGGCCAAAGTAAAGTAGAAGTTATGAAAGAACGAATGCTTGATATAAATCCAGATGCCAATATAGAAATATTTCAAGAGTTCTATTTACCAACTCAACATTCGAATATCATAGATAAATCCTTGGATTATATTGTTGATGCTATTGATACCGTCAGTGCCAAAATTGATATCATTGTCGAAGCTAAAAAGTTGGAAATTCCCATTATTTCTGCTATGGGTACAGGTAACAAATTAGATCCAACGCAATTAGAAATAGCGGATATTTATCAAACGGAGATGTGCCCACTTGCTCGAGTGATGCGCTATGAACTCAAAAAGCGAAATATTCCATCGTTAAAAGTTATTTATTCAAAAGAAAAGCCAATTAAAATAAGCGATTACTCTTGTGATGAAGGTAACACTAATAATTCGAAAAAAGTAATACCTGGATCCGTTTCATTTGTACCATCAGTGGCTGGATTAATTATTGCTAGTGAAGTTGTAAAAGATTTGATAAATACATAAAAACGAACACTCAAATTAGTGTCCGTTTTTGTTTTAAAACATTTTTTTATTATTTTTTTTCATCTTTTTTAACCAATATTTTGGCAATAGCTTTTTCTTGTCCTTCATTAATTGCTGTTTCAAAGAATAGGTGTCGTATTTCATCATAATAATCATCAGCATTTTTACCATTAGGATAGAGGACAATATTATTCTTTTCGAATTCATCGCATTCTTCTATGGATACTTTAAATGTTGAACCAATATTATTTTTTTCAATATCGGCATATACTTTGTAGTCTGCAAATTGATCATCACTTTGAACTTCATAATCTACTTTGCCATATGGGCTGAAGGTTGGAAGAGGAATGCGATATGTTCCCATACAAACGAATATATGATTGGAGTCAACAATTGTACTAGACCATTTGATTGCTAATTCTATTAATTGTTCATCATCTGCATCTTTTACATCATCATATAGTTGGGTATTGAAAGAATATATTTTTTCACTTAAGCGGAAAAATTCTTGGACTTCTGGTGTTTGTGCAAGTTCCTTTCTCCTTTTAATTGTACTCATCATTTCTTCTTGAGCATTTTTTAAAGATTCATAATTTTTTTTAATGCTTTCTAATTGTTTATTATTCATACTATCCCTCTTACATAAGTATAACATAAATTGGTTAGCTGCTAACACAATAAAAATACATCGTCTAAAGAAACTTGCACATCGTGTGGTATAACTAATTATTTTTTAGCAACTTTACCCGATTTTCCTTTTCGTCAACTTTTTGTAATTCACGAAAACATTTTTTAAATGGTACACAAAAATCATAAATTCTTGACCCTGACTGCCGAATATTAACAGGTATATAATATGATGCTTTTGGAAGGTCACCATCTAATTTCATAAATGATAAAATTATTTTCTCATCCTTTTTACGAATTTTCAAAATATTAGGGCAGGAGATTGGATAAGCATCGCTCAATATCGTAATCATTTCATCATCTACTAATGTTTCATAACATGACATACACTTGGCCAATTCCATTCTTTCTTTTACTTTTGGTAAGTTGATATCTTCATCAAGAAGGTTACCATTTATTATATTGTTATACAATTTATTAAATATGAGATATAAATCTTCTTCACTACTTGAAATATTAAAATCTATCGCTGATATCTCACAATAATTGGCAAACCTACAAGAAAAATTTATATTCTCTCCAGTTTGACATACTTCTAAAACTTTATTGTCTTGTCTCAATTCAATATCAAAAGTATCATAATCATTCTTCGTTTTCTTTATCGTCATCGTTATCTCACATCCTCATTATAAAATTATTATTAAGTAAATACTTAGTAAGGAAAATATAAATTTATTTTATTGTTTCTTTTCCTTGTACAATTTTAACTGTTTTGCATCTAAATTACTCAATAATTCTATTTCTTGAAGACATGTTAGCATTTTTTCAGCTTCTATAGAGGAATCCCATTCTCTTTTATACGAAGTGGTTCTCGTATCTTCGTTTTGATCATCTTTCCCTAATATCGTGTCTATAACAAATTTGTAAGAATTGATAGGTCTATGACTATATTGTCCATTATTAGGTAAATATAACACTCTTAAATATTTATCACTAATTTTATCTATTTTATACAAAGATCCGTTTGAATTAGAAGTATTGATAATGTCATTTAAATCTTGTTGTGAATTGGAAATGTCAACGATACCAATTAGTCCATCATCAACTAGATCTATATCACAGAATCCCTGAAAATGAGGATCAGGATCAGACCAATCAAAATAATCTTTTATTGAAGAAGTAATGCCAATTTTTGATATAAATATATTTTCAGACGAGATAATTGGTTCATCGTAAGTTATTTTTGCGATATGATTATTGCCTTCATAAGAAATTTCAAATTGACTCATAGCGTTACTAAAATCATCATTATGATTTACAGTTTCGCGTAATCTATCGAATAAATTATCATTATGACGGCTAGGTACACCATTTTTTAGTAAATTTTCCAATTCTATTTCTGCGCTTTCCTCATCTTGTCGTAATTGTTCTTTAAGAAGTTGTTGATTTAATTCTTCTATTTTTTCTGAAACACGTTTTTTGTAATTATCATCAATTATTCCTCTTTTGCTCAAAATAAATTCGTGCATAAGATTTAATAATTCTTTTTCAGATATCTTATCTAAATTATTCTTAAATCTATATTCTACTACTAAATCAATAAAATCTTTAACGTATGAAAATTTATTAAAATCTATCAAACATTTTGGTCTTCCTTCAGAAACAGTGTAAAAAGTAATATTTTTATTATAGCAATAATCGTCTGTTCCTAATACAAATGCTTCCCCATTTCTCACTAATCTGTTTACTTCATCATCCTGCTCATTATAATCATAATAATATCCTTGTTTTTCCTTATTTTTTACTACCATTAAAAATTTTTTATTTGTCACCAATGATTCTCCTCCAAATGGAGTTGATACACGTTCGTATGTTTCATAAGTAGCTTTTTTGAAAGAATATTCTTCCCATTCAACGATAGAGACTATTTTACTAATGATATTTCCTATCAACTGCGAATCAAAAGTAGAGTAGTTCTCCAACATTTTACTATAATCGTCTAACTCTTGTTTTAAAACAGTACAATTCTTCTCATATATTTCAATTTTTTCTTGATAAGAAAGCTTTATTTTTCTTTCTGCTTCCATTATTTCTTCGTTCATCTTTTGATGAAGCTTTTTTTCTACTTCTAAATTTGTTAAATAATTGTCATAAGCTGAACTTAAATCTTCAAAAAAATCCATTTTCTTACCCATAAAAACCTCCCTTAATTAACTTTATTGTAACATATTATTTTTATTTCACATATAAATTTTTAAATTTATTTATAATTATGAAACGCTTGTTAACAAAAAGAATCTAAAGGCAATCAAAAAATGCTTGAGAAAGTTGTTACAGTTAACTTTTATCCTATAATGAGCTATTTCTATATTAAGCTTGTAAGTGGTTAGAACCAGTGCCCTAAAGACAAAAGTTCCACAATTATTTTAGATTGTTATTATATCTTTCTATATATTTTGGTAAAATTTTTAACCATTTATTAAATTGTTTTTGATTATCAAAACTATACAATTTATAACCTTCATTATTATATTTTTTAAACTTTAAATTTAAAAAGCTTTCAATAAATTTTTGCCCATCGGAAGTTTGTCCTTCAGCACACATATTTAAAAATTTAATTCCATTACTACAAAACATATCTAACTTACTTTTCAATCCTTCTAATAATAAACTTAATATTATTTTTTCATTTCTGTAATTAGGTGCTATTGCTATCGCAGAAAATAATAGATAATATGATTTGTTATTTTCATATTTTAGTAATGTATTAGCATTAATTTCTGTGTCCTCTAACTGATTTCTCATAAACCGATCAAATTGTTCCTTTGATAGAGGTAAAATAGTTATTTCTCCAACAATTTTTTGTTTTGAAGTATCTCTTATAAAAATATGGATATGATGATTTTTATTTTCCCATTCTATCACTTGTTCGATACTAGCAATTGTTACTGGATTTAAATAATGTTTTTCTATATTCCAAACATCTTCAAAATCCTTGTATTCGTGCTCATATTCAATTTTGTATTTCATACAATTTACTCCATTAAAAATTACTTATTGTCAAATAAAATATATAAGTGTGTTTTATAAATTCACAAATTTATAAATTTACACTAAAAAATTATAGCATAAATTAGAATACTTTAAAACTCGAACTATAAAAGTCCGAGTTTCCTATCAATCTGGTGCCGATAGCGAGAATTGAACTTGCCTCTGATCCTTACCAAGGACCTGTTTTACCACTAAACTATATCGGCATAAATAGATTATAGCATAATAATTATACTTTTGACCATACTAATAATGGTGGTTTTATGAAAATATTAATTACAGGAGCTAGCAGTGGGATTGGTTTTTTATCTGGTTGTGTTTTGGCTTCACGTGGACATAACGTTTATATGACGACCAAAACAGAGGAAGAAGCTAAAGTTTTAAGAGAAAAGATAGATTATTTACAACTCAATGTAAATATTTTTAAATTAGATATCACTGTTGAGTATAAAAAGATAGAAGAATTAGATTTAGATGTCTTATTTTTGCATGCTGGAGTTGGCTATACTGGACTATTAAAAGATATTGATATTAATCTTTTAAAAGATAATTTTGAAGTAAATGTTTTTTCCAATTTACGAATGATACAGACCTATTTAAATAATCAATCACCCGATAATAAAAGGGTAGTGATGACATCATCGCTTTTAGCCAACCATTCTTATCCTTTTTTTGGTAGTTATATAATGAGTAAAACGTGTATCGAAATGATGATGAATATTCTCCGTAAGGAAGAAGTGTTTACTCCAAACCAATTTATAGTTATAAGACCGGGGGCTTATCATACAGGGTTTAATCAATATATGATATTATCAGGTGAAAAGAGTGGTATGAGTTATCAATTGCGTTGTCTAATTAATAGACTGTTTCTCATATTAGAAAAGAAAAATTTAAATTCAATTGTTTGCGAAGTTGTAGAAGCAATTGAAAAAGGAAATAGAAAAATTTATTCAGCTCCCAAGATTCAAGCTTTTCTATCTAAATTGACATAATATTATTTATTAAAGTCATTGACAAATATATTTAAATATGTTTAAATTAATCTTGTCATGGCGATGTAGCTCAGCTGGCTAGAGCGCCTGGTTCATACCCAGGAGGTCGTGGGTTCGATCCCCTCCGTCGCTACCATATTGAAACTGAACTCGGACTTTTATAGTTCGAGTTTTTATATGTTTAAATGTGATTGATTGGTGTGGATTTTATGGTAATATTATTTAAATAAAATTAATTACCCAGCAACGATAATTATTAGTATTAGAAAATTTATTAGTTTAATGCATTAATATGTTATAATATTTACATATAAAAAGATTGAATGGATTGAGGTTTTTATGGAGGAAGTATATAAAAATATTGATGAACAGCTTGAAATGATCAAGAGTAAAAATATTTTAATTAAGGATGAAGAAAGAGCTCGTGACATATTATATAGAGAGAATTATTATAATTTAATTACATGTTATATAGACATCTTTTTAGATATTAAGAAATCAAGTATGAAAGGCACAAGTGTTTGTACAACGGATACTTATTTTGAAGAGATATATGCTGTCTATCAGTTTGATCGTGAATTGCGTAATATTATGTTGAACTACATATCAATCGTTGAAACAAATCTAAAATCTTGTATAGCTAACATTTTTTCAGAAAAATATGGGACGAGCAATTATTTAAAAGCTGAAAATTTTAAAGATACGGATTTAAATGATTTTATCGATTTTAAGGAATTGATTAAAAAAAATTTTTTGCGCAGCAGTCAAAATGATGAAGACGCTAAAAAGTATAGAACTTGTTTAGAAGAAGCTCCTCTTTGGATTTTGGCTAGTCATATGACATTTGGTACAATTATCAGATTTTACTCACTTATGAAGCTTGAAGATAAAAAAATGGTATCTAATTTCTTTCAAATCAATAACTATGATATGAATCAGATTCTTGTAATGTTAAATATGATAAGAAATATCGCAGCTCACGGAAACATTTTATTCAATGTCAAATTAAAAGTAAAATATCCATTTAGAACTCGCAGTTATTTTCACGAAGCCCTTGGTATTGAACAAAATGCTCATGATTATAAAAGAGGTATGAACGATATCTTAGCTATCATTATTATCTTAAAAAGATTACTTCAAACTAAAGAATATAAACGTATGATTAAAGAATTAGAAATTGCAATTGAAGAAGTTAAGGAAGATTTAGATTCAGATAGTTTTGAGAATCTTATGGATGAGATGGGACTGTTTAACACAATAGATACAAAAGCTGAAGTAATGAATTAAATCTTGCTATATTAAGCTAATTATGGTATAATAATTCTACTTTTAAGGGGGAAATTATTATGGAAGGTCTTTTTAAATTAAAAAGCGATAAAGATAATATCCATATTTTGGCTTTTCAGTATAATATTTTAAATTACTCGATTGGAGTTTTAAAAAATAGAAAAAAAGAACTACGTGCTGATCCTATTTTAAACTCAAAAATAGAAAATTATTTATTAATGGAGAGACTATCTATTCAACAAGAATTGAGTAATGAAGAATTACCATTTGATATAAAGAGTAATGCTAAAGATTATATAAATAATCCACGCAATAGAGATCTAAAAAATTATATGAATATTTGTAATCATATCATTGCTAAACAATTGGATATTGCTGATCTTTGTTCAAGAGTCGATTTTTTAGATCATATGTTTACTGTTAACGACAAAGATTTATTTTGTGTTGATTGCGCATTATCAACAGAAGGCTTAGTTTATACGGATGTTGACAAGAATTTTCTTTTGGGTTGTGCTAAGAGAAGGCATAGAATCGTTGATGTTGGTAGTAGTAATTCTGGTAAGTTAATGCCTATGTATCAATGTAGTTTTAAAAGCGATAGAAGTAATTTAATTAATGTCGCTCAATAAAATTTATGAAAAGACACCATTCTATAAGTGTCTTTTTCTAATTGTATATATATATAGCGGTCTTCTTTATTCATAAATAATTGAAAGGGGATGATTATTATTTATTTTATTAAAAAAAATATTGATAAAATTAGACGTGGTAGTCATACTTACTTTTTAGATCCTAAAGAATTTAACCAAGTGCGTAATGGTCTAAAAGGCAATCAATTTGAAATATTTAGACCATATCCTGATAGTAATAAGATAATTCTTTATTCTAAAACGCCACCAAATGTTATTCTATATGAAATAAAATCCAAGATACCTCTTCGTCATCAAGACATTTTAGGAAGTGTTTTTGCCCTAAATATAACAAATGAAATGTTTGGTGATATCGTTATTGATGAGGATCACTATTATATTTTCATTTTAGAATTAATTGATAATTATATTACATCAAATCTATTATTCATAAAGAATAGTCCCATTGAATTAGAGCGAAAAAATCTTGATTATTTAAAAGATTATCATCAAAAATATGAAGAGGGAGAAATAATTGTTTCTAGTCTTAGAATTGATACCGTCATATCAAGAATCATCAATACTAATCGCAGTACTGTTTTAGAGAAAATAAAAGCTAAAGACATTTTAGTTAATTATGAATTATTGCAAAAAAGTTCTTATCTTTTAAAAGAAAATGATGTTTTTAGTATTCGGAAATATGGCAAGTACCGTTTTATTGGTGTTGAAAAAATGACAAAGAAAGATAATTATATTATCAAATATCAGAAATATATCTAATTATAAATGTCAAAAATAGTCAAATTAGAGTTCAATTCATAGAGAATTACTCTTTTTTTGATATAATTACAATAGGTGAAGTTATGGGTTCAGCAATTATACATATTTGTGTAGCAAAACGAGTTAATGAAATATTAAAGCGCAATGAAAAAAAATTATTTTTAGGTAGCATTGCTCCAGATATAAGCAAACAGATTGGTAGAACGAAAGAAAAATCGCATTTTTTAGATGGGATAAAAGACGATGTTCCAAACTTAGATAAATTTTTAATAAAATATCAAAATTCATTAAAAAATAATGATTTTAATTTGGGGTATTATTGCCATTTATATGCTGATAAGTGTTGGTATTTAGACTTTGTTAATAAGTTCATATCCGATGACTGTAAAGAGATTATTTATTTAAATGGGAAGATAATCAAAGCCAATCCTGATGTCATAAGAAAGATATTATATAATGATTACTCTAACATCAATGTCAGTTTAATAGATAAATATGATTTGGATTTATCTCTTTTTTATGAAGAATCTCCAAAAATCGTTTCTTCTATTGATGAGATACCGCTGGATAAATTATATATTATCATTGATAAAATGGGGATTCTTATTGAGAATTCTAAGAATAGGCCAACGCTAATTTTCGATCCAAATTCAATAGATGAATTTATCGACCAAACAGCAAATAACTTCATTAATAATTTAAAAGAGTTGGGTGTTATTCAATGAATACAACAGTGATAATTGCTCAAATCTTTGCTTTCATAGCATTTGTTTTATATACGTTGAGCTTACAATTTAAAAAGAAATCAAAGGTATTAAAAACGCAAATCATTGCCAATGCTTTTTATGCTTTAGAGTATTTGATGCTGAATGCCTATGCTGGTGTTAATAATAGTCTGTTTGGAATATCGCGCTCAGTCTTGTTTTATATTTGCCATAAGAAGAAAAAAAAGTGTCCTTTTTATGTCATGGTCATATTCATAATATTAATTGTTATATTTGGGTTCATTTCTTATACTGACATATTTAGTACATTGCCAGTTATCATAAGTATTATTTTCTTTTTAGCATTATATTCTGAAGATATGAAGCTATATCGAATTGTTGCTGCCATCGCCTCAATTCTTTGGATAATCTATAATGCTGCAGTTGGTGCTTATGTTGGTATTGTTGATAGTGCCATCGAATTGACATCTGCCTTAATTGCAATTTATCGCTTTGATATTGATCGGCAGACACTTCGTCAAAGATTGATGAAACGCGTTAAAAAACTTGTAAAGAAAGATGAAAAATAATCTTTCTTTTTTTGTCGGAAAAAATATTGCAAAAATTAGCAATTTAAGTTGACAAGTGCTAATGATAATAATATAATGATATTAGCACTTGGGAAAAAGAAGTGCTAGGAGGCAGATATGCTTACTGAGAGACAAAAAGAAATATTAAAGATAATAGTTCTTGAATATATCAAGTTAGCTAAACCGGTCGGATCTAATTTGATATGTGATACTCTTAATTGTTCAAGCGCAACAATAAGAAGTGAAATGGCTACGCTTGAAGAGCTTGGCTTACTAGAAAAAACGCATACTTCAAGTGGACGAGTTCCTAGTGAAAAGGGATATCGGTATTATGTTGATCATCTGATGGAGTTGAAAAAGATGAGTGCTGAGGATATGTTGAAATTACAACTTATTTTCCACAATAACCAATTACAATACAATGATTGCTTGTCCGAAAGTTTGCGATTGATTTCGGAAATGACGAACTATACTTCGATTAAATTGGGTAGTACCTCTCACAATAATACACTCAAGGAGATAAGCGTGGTACCAATAAGTGAAGATAATTTGATTGTCATTGTAGTTACCAACATGGGATATGTTGAACATAAGAACATAGCGCTTCCAAACATTAATTTAGAAGATGTTAAGAAAACTGTTAATTTGATCAATAATATGATTGTTGGTACGCCTATCGATGAGATAAGTGCAAAATTGGAGTATGAAATAAAGCCAATTATAGCTAATTACGTTGAAGAACATGAAAGACTATATAATGCCTTCTATAATGTCTTCAATAATTTCGCTAATAAAAATATTGATGTAGTTGGTAAGAAAAACATTTTAAAGCATAAAGAGTTTGGTAACATCGAGAAAGTCAGCCAGATTCTGGATAAATTTGATGATGATAATATAGCATCTTTAGTAGAAAATATTCAAGGAAACAACAACGATATCAACATTTTCATTGGTAAAGAGAATAACATTGATGAAGATATGACTGTCATTGAAACCAATTATCATACGCCACAAGAAGATGGAAAAATCGTTGTGGTCGGCCCTAAAAGGATGGAATATGATCGTGTTGTCAGTTTACTTGAGTTCATTAAAGAAAACATAGAACGATAAAGGAGATAATATGGAAGAAGAAGTTGTAAATAAAACTGAAGTTACGGAAGAAAAAAAGACAGTACCACCAGAAGGCGAGTGTAAACACCATAAAGGGAAGTGTTGTCATAAAAATAAATGTCAACAAGAAGAAGTTACAGAAGAAGAATTTGAAGAAAGTGCTGAAGTGCTCATTTTAAAGAATGACATTTCTATTTTGCAAGATAAATTGAAAACAGCTCAAGCTGAACAGATCAATTATCGAAAAAGAAAAGATGAAGAAGTGGCCAATCGTTTAAAATATGCAAACCAAGATTTGATTTTAGAGATTTTACCAATTCTTGACAATTTTGAAAGAGCTTTAAAACTTCAAAATAGTGAAGATGCTAATCTGTCTAAGTTTCTTGATGGTATTAAAATGATTTATAACAGTTTACGCGATACTTTGAAACGTTTTGGCGTTGAAGAAATTGATTGTCTTGGAAAAGAGTTTGATCACAATTTACATCAAGCAATGCTCGTTGAAAAAGATGAGTCAAAACCAAATAACACGGTTTTAGAAGTATTGATTAAAGGTTATTCCTTAAAGGAACGCATCATTCGACCTGCTGCTGTTAAAGTAAATAAATTAGATTAAAAAAATAATAAAATGATAATAATGATAAAAGGAGAGAAAAATTATGAGTAAAATTATAGGTATTGATTTGGGTACAACTAACAGTTGTGTATCCGTATTAGAGGGTGGGGAAGCCCATGTAATTCCCAATCCTGAAGGTGGAAGAACAACTCCTTCAGTAGTTGCTTTTAAAAATGGTGAAAGAATAGTTGGTGATGCTGCAAAACGTCAAGCATTAACTAATCCTAATACTGTATCTTCAATTAAGAGATTGATGGGTACAAGTAAAAAAGTTGAACTTGAAGGAAAGAAATATACACCAGAAGAGATTTCAGCAATGATTCTTTCATACTTAAAGGATTATGCTGAACAATATTTAGGTGAGAAAGTAACAAAAGCTGTTATTACAGTTCCTGCATATTTTAATGACTCACAACGTCAAGCTACTAAAAATGCTGGTAAAATTGCTGGATTAGAAGTTGAAAGAATTATCAATGAACCAACAGCTGCTGCCTTAGCATATGGTCTTGATAAACAAGAAAATGCTCATACAGTCCTTGTTTATGACTTAGGTGGAGGTACATTTGATGTATCCGTTATGGAATTGGGTGATGGTGTATTTGAAGTTAAATCAACAGCTGGTAATAACAAATTAGGTGGAGATGACTTCGATAATCGCATCATGGACTGGCTAATTGATGAATTCAAGAAAGAGAATAAAGTTGATTTATCTAAAGATAAGATGGCTATGCAAAGATTGAAAGAGGTAGCCGAAAAAGCTAAGAAAGATTTATCTGGAATGACGACAACACAAATTTCTGCACCATTTATTTCCCAAAGCGAAGATGGGCCACTACACTTGGATGTAACACTTACTCGTGCTAAATTTGAAGATTTGATAAGAGATTTAGTTGAATCAACATTAGGACCAGTAAGACAAGCTTTAAAAGATGCTAAGATCAAGAAAGATGAAATTAATAAAGTGCTTCTCGTTGGTGGATCTACACGTATCCCAATGGTTCAAGAGTTGATTAAGAAAGAATTAGGTCAAGAACCATCTCGCGAAGTTAACCCAGATGAAGTTGTTGCTATGGGAGCTTCAATTCAAGGTGGAGTTTTAACTGGTGAAGTAAATGACATCGTTTTACTAGATGTAACACCATTATCGCTTGGTCTTGAGACACTTGGTGGAGTAATGACAGTTCTAATTGAAAAGAATACTACTATTCCAACGAGTAAGAAACAAATCTTCCCAACTGCCGCTGATAACCAACCTGCCGTTGACATTCACGTTTTACAGGGTGAAAGAAGTATGGCAGCTGACAATAAGACACTTGGTCACTTCCAATTGACAGGAATTCCTGCTGCTCCTCGTGGTGTACCACAAATTGAAGTTACATTTGATATTGATGCTAATGGTATCGTTAATGTTAAGGCTAAAGATTTAGGAACTAATAAAGAGCAATCAATCACTATCACAGCTAGTACAAACTTGTCTGATGAAGAAGTTGAGAGAATGATGAAAGAAGCTGAAGCAAATAAAGAAGAAGACAAAAAGAAGAAAGAACAAGCTGATGCTCGCAACGATGCTGAACAAATGATTTTCCAAACAGAAAAAGCTCTTAAAGATTTAGGAGATAAAGTCGATAAGAAAGAAAAAGAAGAAGCTGAAGATCTAGTCAAAGACTTGAAGAAAGCTCTTGAAGGTGATGACTATGATGAAATTAAAGAAAAAACAGAAAAACTTCAAGAAAAAGCTATGGCTCTAGCCACTAAAGTATATGAAAATATTCAAAAAGAACAAGCTGCTAACAGTGATAGTAATTCTGATGATGATAAAAAAGATGACAATGTAACAGAAGCTGATTACGAAGAAGAATAAAATAAAATTAATATTGATAAATGAAGTTCTAGAATTCTAGAACTTCAACTTTTACAAGAATAGGAGAATATATGAGAAAAGAACCAAAAAGAAGTGAAGTAAAGCAAGAAGATAAGTGGGATTTGGAAAGTATGTATAATTCTGTTGATGATTGGGAAAAGGATTATCAAAAAGTAATTGAACTAGAACAAGAAGTAAAGAAATATAAAGGTCATTTATTAGATAGTGGCAAGACGTTATATGAATATTTGATTTATACTGATAAAATGGATCAAATTCTTGAAAATTTAATTATTTATGCCAGTATGAAAAGTGATGAAGATACTACTAATACGCAATATTTGGCTTTAAAAGGAAAAGTTGAGAATCTAGAAGTCCGCATTGCTGAAGAGTTCTCTTTTGTAACACCAGAACTTTTAAAGACGGATTATTCAACTATTGAAAAATTTTATGAGGAATTTCCGCAACTTCGCGATTACGAATTCGATTTGAAAGATGTTTTTCGTTTTAAAGAACATACTTTATCTGAACCAGAAGAAAAGTTATTATCAAGTCTTTCAAATGATTTAGATTATTCTAATAAAACAGCTAGTATTATTCGCAATTCTGACTTAAAATTTGGAAATATTAAGGACGAGAATGGTGAAGAAGTTGAATTGACTAATAGTAATTATAGTATCTATATTGAATCAAAAGATCGTGAAGTTCGCAAAATGGCTTTTCAGGAAATGTACCGCACTTTGGCAAGTTTCAAAAATACGCTTGCGACAACTTATGCTGGTGAAGTCGATGCTAATGTCCATTTGAGTAAATTGCGCGGATTTAAATCGGCCCGTGAAAGAGCTTTGTTTTCCAATAATATTGATATTAGTGTCTATGATAATCTGATTGATACGGTCAACAAACACTTAGACGTCATATACAAATACTACGATTTAAAAAAAGATGTATTGCATTTAGATGAATTGCATTTGTATGACATCTATACCGATTTAGTCAAGGAAAATACTAAACAATACGATTTTGAAGAAGCTAAACAGCTCGTTATTGATGCTTTAGGTGTTCTTGGTGAGGATTATATTTCTAATTTGAAGAAAGCTTTTACAGAAAATTGGATTGATAAATACCCTAATATTGGTAAAAGAGGTGGAGCTTATTCATGGGGAACATATACTTCTAAGCCGTTTGTTCTATTAAACTATCAAGGACGGCTTGATGATGTGTCAACGATTGCTCACGAATTAGGGCATTCAATGCACAGTTATTATTCTAAAAATAATAATCCATATCACTCATATAATTATCGTATTTTTGTCGCTGAAGTTGCTTCAACGGTCAATGAAATGTTATTATATAAATACATGCTAGGTAAAACAGACAATAAACAAGAAAAATTAGTTATTTTAAATAATTTGATGGAGTTGTTCAAAGGAACGATTTATCGTCAAGCGATGTTTGCTGAATTTGAACGAGATATCTATGCCAAAGTAGAAAATGGGGAAGTAATAACATATGATTTATTATGTGATTACTATTATGAACTCAATAAAAAATATTTTGGTGATGGCGTTGTCGTTGATGAAGAAATTAAATATGAATGGGAAAGAATCCCGCATTTCTATATGAATTTCTATGTATATCAATATGCGACCGGTCTTTCCGCAGCTGCAACCATTGTTACAAATATTTTAGCTGGTAAAAAAGATGCAATAGATAATTATTTAAAATTTTTAACGCTAGGTGGAAGCATGTATCCAATAGATGAATTAAAAGTAGCTGGTGTAGACATGAATAAGAGTGAAGTAGTTGAGAATGCCATTAAGATGTTTGATGAAATTATTGATGAATTTAAAGAGGTCTACAATAGCTAGAAAGTTGGTGTATTATGAATAAAAAAGATTATTATGAGGTTCTAGGTGTCAGTAAAGATGCCTCAGAAGCAGAAATAAAGAGTGCTTTTCGAAAACTTGCTAAACAATATCATCCCGATGTATCCAAAGAGGCTAATGCCGAGGAAAAATTTAAAGAAATTCAAGAGGCCTATGCAGTATTATCCGATGAAAATAAGCGAAAACAGTATGATCAATTTGGACATGCAGCTTTTGATGGAGCTGCTGGTGGTGGATTTAATGCTCAAGATTTCGATTTCTCTGATATTTTTGATAGTATTTTTGGTAATAGTTTTGGTTTCGGAGCCAGTGGTGCGACTTCTGCCAATAGGAAAGCACGTGGTGGTGACAAGTTGATTCATATTAATCTTGATTTTGAAGAAGCTATTTTTGGATGTGAAAAGCAAATTAAAGTCAATGTAAGTGATGAGTGCGATGAATGTGATGGTGAAGGAGGATTTAATAGTCAAACATGCCCAACTTGTCATGGTAGCGGAACAATAACTTCACAACAACGTAGTCTATTTGGCAGCTTTATGACGCGAACGACTTGTCCAGATTGTCACGGTGAAGGTAAAACATTTAAAAGAAAATGTTCTAAATGTAATGGTACGGGGCGTGTAATGCGCGAAAAAGTTCTAAATGTCACAATTCCGGCTGGTGTTGACACCGGAAATCGTTTGCGTTTGAGTGGTAAAGGCGAAGCAGGAATCAATGGTGGTCCAAATGGTGATTTATACTTAGAGTTTACAGTTAGAGATCATGAATTCTTTCAAAGAGACGAAGACGATATCTATTTACGAGTACCAATAACTGTTTCAGAAGCAGCTTTAGGGTGCAAGAAAACGATTCCAACTATTTATGGAAATATTAAATTGACAATACCTGCTGGTTCTAATACTGGTGATAAGCAGCGTATCAAAGATAAAGGTATAAATAATGCTACTACTAGAAATAAAGGTGATATGTACATCATAATAGACGTTAAATTCCCAGATAAACTTTCTCACGAACAAAAGAAATTATTTGAAAAATTAGCTGAAACTGATCTCGAAGATAGCGAAATAAATAAATTTAATCGATTTGTCAAAAGCAATTAAAAAAAGTAGATATTTCTACTTTTTTTATTATAATCTTGATATAATATTATAAGAGGTGAGATTGTGAGAATAAAAAAATTTTGGATGTGCATCATTATTTTTTTATCTTGTAGTATTTATATAGCAATAATGCTTGATAGAAGTATGGATCATATGGATTTTTCGGGCGAAATAGAGTCTAATGATGAGAATTTATCATTAATAAGTGATTTTGAAAAACCGTTTATTCCATTATATAAAGTTAAAGTACCAGTCGTAAAAGATACTTGTGATCAAGATGAATGTATTACGAAACAAAGCTATAATTCTATCAAAAGCTTTTTAGAAAGTAATTATACTACTAATAGAACAAATGATAGTCTTCTTGTAAATCAAAGTGATGATTATATTGAATTTGTTGAAAATGCCGAAAGCGATGATACAAGTTATACTTATCAAATTAATAGATATACGACGATTAATGACGTCAAAGAAGTCATTGAAGGCAAAAAAGTGGCATCATTTAATGGCAATGCAGCTTCGCAAGTACCTGTTTTAAATTATCATTTCTTCTATGATGCGACAAATGAAAGCTGTAACGAGATGATATGTTTAGATGTAAAGAATTTTGAAGCTCAGCTAAAATACTTAAAAGAAAATAATTTTAAAACATTGACGATTGAGGAATTTAGAGCTTGGATGTATGGTGAAATTGAAGTACCACAAAAAAGTGTTCTATTAACTATAGATGATGGTGCTATGGGTACGAGTTTTATAAATGGCAATAAATTAATTCCTCTTTTAGAAAAATATCAAATACACGCAACCCTCTTTTTAATAACGGGGTGGTGGGATAAAGCTAATTATCAATCTGATTATTTAGATCTTCAATCTCATGGTAATCTCATTCATGAATATGCGACTTGTAATGGTTCAAGTAAACCAAAGTTGCTTTGTTCAACAAGTGATCAGTTAAGAAAAGATTTTGCCAGCTCAATGGCAACTCTAGAATCAAATATTTCATTTTGTTTCCCTTTCTATGCTTATAATGATACTGCTATAAATGTCTTAAAAGAATTGGACTTTAAATTGGCCTTTATTGGCGGAAATAGGAAGGCAAAGCGTACTGATAATAAATATAAGATACCAAGATATGTCATATATAAAACGACATCGTTAAATTCTTTTAAAAATATGGTAAATTAAATCCATTTAAAGATAAAAAAGACCTAAATTTGATGTTAAGGATTTTGACAACATCAATTTCTAGGTTTTTCTTTTTTTAATTTTTCGATTCTTTCATATATCTGTTTTAAATTGATTTCATATCCACTGTTTTTAGGGGTGTAATAATGTCTATTCAATAAGTTATCTGGCATATATTGTTGAACCACAAAACTGCCGGGAAAATTATGGGGATATTTATATGTTGTCGTATTTATTTTGATGACATCTGGAATCGATCCAATATTTCCTTCTTCAATGTCTTTAAGAGCCATATTAATAGCTGTAATAGCCGTATTAGATTTTGGTGATAGAGCTAGCTCAATGACAATTTCGCCCAGTGGAATTCTCGCTTCGGGAAGACCAACTAATTCACTAGCACTGATAGCCGCCATAACCCGAGGTCCCATATTAGGATTGGCAAGTCCAATGTCTTCATAACAGATGACACTCATTCTTCTATAGATGCTATCAAGATCACCAAATTCAATCAAGCGTCCTAAATAGTGAAGAGCGGCATCGACATCACTTCCACGAATAGATTTTTGAAAAGCACTTAATAAATCATAATGCCCATCACCATCTTTATCGCTGATATAGGAGGGTTTATTATTAATTTTTTTTAATAAATCAATATCTATTTTTTGATCGTTAGTAGAGTAGTATGCCACCTCTAATAAATTATAGGCATATCTCAAATCACTACCACTAATTTTAGCTATGTGTTCAATTGCCTCTTGATCTATTTTTATTTTTGGTAAAATCTTTTTAGCAATTACATTATTGAGAGCCGAGATGATATCATCCACGCTAAGTGGCTTAAGTTCATATAATTGACACCGACTGCGAATAGCGGGATTAATAGAGTGATAAGGATTAGAAGTAGTCATACCAATTAATGTTATCAATCCACTTTCTAACTGTGGCAAAAGCAAATCTTGTTTGTCTTTATTCAAACGATGAATTTCATCCATTACTAAGACAATACCATCTAACATTTTAGCTTCTTCGACCACTGCATCAAAATCTTTTTTATTATTGATAGTGGCATTTAAAAAGCGGTAGTGACATCCCAAGTCATTAACTAAAGCATTAGCAATACTAGTTTTACCAATACCGGGAGGTCCATATAGAATCATTGAAAAAATTTTGCCATTTTTTACGAGATTAGACAACACTTTATTTTCGCCAATCAAATGTTTTTGACCTACGACATCATTTAAAGTTTTTGGCTTCATTTTTTGGGCTAAAAGTTCATTCATATCGATCACCAACTTACTAAAATATTATAACATTTGTACGATAAGCAGACAAATGTTTTTTATATAAATAGTTTGAAATGGTGTTATAATTGAATTGGTGATAATATGATAAACGACATTGACGATTTCATAAATCATATTCAATTTGAAAAGAGATTAAGTCAAAATACTAAACAATCATACTATAGAGATTTAATCAAATATCAAGAGTTTTTAAAGAAGAAGGGGATTACTCAAACAAAAGATGTAACTAAGAATGATATTGTCAAATACATTGAACTTTTAAATAAAGAAGATATGAAAACGACATCCATTGCTAGAAAACTGACAACAATTAAAGCTTTTCATAACTATTTATTTCAAAAACAAGTTCTAAAAGTTGATGTGTCAGAGACTATTGATCGACCAAAACTTCGCAAAAAATTACCTAAAGTTTTAACAGTTGATGAGGTTGACAGATTACTGGATATTGAATGTAAGACGCCATTTGACTATCGTAATAAATCTATGCTAGAATTGATGTATGGGACCGGTCTTCGAATATCTGAATTATTAGATTTAAAGATGACTGATTTTGATTTAGAAAATTGCATAATTAGATGTAAAGGAAAAGGTAGTAAAGAAAGAATTGTGCCGATTGGTGAATATACGATGGATTCTTTAACAAACTATTTAGGAGTTAGGAATCAATTATTAAAGAAGAAGACATGTGAGTATTTATATTTAAATAATTTAGGTGGTAGATTGAGTCGTTTCAGTTTTTTTAAAATTCTCAAGAAACTACTCCTCGAAAAAAATATTAATAAAGATGTTTCTCCTCATTCTTTGCGCCATAGTTTTGCTACTCATATGTTGGATTATGGAGCTGATTTGCGTAGTATTCAAGAGTTGTTGGGACATTCTGATATTGCTACAACAAAAATATATACTCATATTTCAAATAACAAGATTAAAAAAGAGTATGAAGAGTTTCATCCTCGAAGTCAAAAATAAGGAAGTGTGTAATTATGAAATTTAAAAGAATATTTCTTTTAATATTAGATTCTCTCGGCGTTGGAGAAGCAATTGACGCCAATAATTATGGTGATAATGGCGCAAATACGTTAAAACATATAACGGATAATTACGATTTATTCATTCCCAATTTAGAGCGTTTAGGCTTCTTAAATACAATAACGATGGATGATCGTGAGGACGTAGATGCTTATTATACTATAGCGCGTCCAACTAATAGTGGAAAGGATAGTTTAACAGGACATTATGAGTTAGTTGGAATTGAAAATAAGGTGCCATTTAAAACTTTTACCGAAAAAGCTTTTCCAATTGAATTAATTGATAAAATTGAAGAAATAACCGGAAAGAGGGTTATTGGTAATAAGGTCATCAATGGAGAACAAATTATTAATGAATTAGGAGAAAGGCACTTAAATTATGGTTCTTTGATTGTTTATACATCGAATGATTCAACTTTACAAATTGCTGCGCACGAAGATATTATACCAGTTGCTAAATTGCATACTTATTGCGAAAAAATAAGAAAATTAACCCTAAATGAAGAATGGAAAGTCGCTCGTGTAATTGCTAGACCATTCACAGGAAAACCAGGTAAATTTAAGTTTACAAACGATCGAATGGATTTCTCAGTTAAACCACCACAAAAAAGTATATTAAATTCATTAAAAGAAAAGGAATACAGTGTCATTTCTATTGGTAAGATTGCTGATATATTTGATGGAGAGGGTATAACAAAATCTATTAAGGGAGCTAAAACTAATATAGACACAATCAATAAATTAACGGATATAATGAGTAAAAACTTTACTGGTCTATGTTTGACTAATTTAAACGATTTTGATGCATTATATGGACATAATCGCGACATAGAAGGTTATGGTAAAGCGATAGAGGAGTTGGACGTTGAAATGCCAATGATTCTAAACAAATTAAATAATGATGATTTATTAATAATAACTGCAGATCATGGATGTGATCCAACTTTCCCAGGAAATCATCATACACGTGAAAACGTTCCAGTTATTTTGTTTGGTCGTAATTTTAAGACACCAGGTAAATTAGAGCCTCGTCAAACAATGGCTGATATAGGTGCTACAATAGCAGAAAATTTTGGTGTCGAAATGCAAAAAATTGGAACGAGCTTTCTAGATGATTTAAAGTAATTTAAGCAAAATAAAAAGGGTAGGGTAACTACTCTTTTTCTTCTTCAAAACTGTCACAAATAGTGTCATCTTTGCAATTAGGATCGCTGCATCCACATCCTACTTTAATTTCATTTAGTTGACACATCATTTTGTCACAATCGTTGTGTTTACATGTCTCAACATTACATTTAATTGTTTGACTTTTTTTTGCCATAATCTTACCTCCAATATTATTATGCGATAATAACAAACATTTATGCTTCCGATTTGATTGACATTAATTGTAAAATATGGTAAAACAAGAACAAAAGTGGTGTTTTGATATGATGTTAAGTAGAGAACAATTAAAAAAATGTATTGACCAATTCATGTTAAAATATGGAGAGATGGCTGAAAATGTGCTCTCTGATAAATTCTTTTGGTTTGAAGATATCGGTTTTGAAAATTGGTTTTATCAGTACTATGTTGACGCATATTATAAACCCAATAAAAACGAAAATTTTTTTCTTCAAGTTTTTTCTATAAGTGGGGCATACCCAGACGAAGTTAATCCATACTATCAAATGGCAACTGAAATAGAGGAGGAGTATGGGGTAGATCGTGACATAATGGAAGTAGGAGCTGGCTTCTTCCCTGCTCTTGCCGTAGAATTGCGCAAAAAACAGATTAAAATTGGTAAGGGAACTGTAACTATCTATGATCCGAAAACAATTATTGATTCAGAGTCAGAATACGGAATTAAAGTTATAAAACAAAAATTTACAGAGAATATGATGATAAAAGAGGGAAGTATCTTAGTAGGCCGTAAACCGTGTAAAGCAACGCCAATAATCATTAAAAATGCCAATGCTCAAGCAATTGAAACATATATAAACTTGTGTGCTTGTAATCATACGCCTGATACATATCAGCACGAACATTCGGATGTTGCTCAAAAAGATATGTGGCCACATTATATAGAAAATCTCACTAAGAGCACTCTACCAAAAAATTTTATAGCAAATAGAGTAGTGAAAGAGAACCCTATCACCTATGAAAAAGAAATAATAATAAAAACAAAGAGAAGAGGTTAACTACTCTTTTTCATTATAATAGGCTATAACCTTATTAAATATATATAATATTGATATATGCGCGTATTATAACCTTATTATATTTATAAATAAGGATAATATGCACGTATAACCTTATTTTATATATAATAAGGTTATATATAAATTTTAAAAAAATTTTTAATTAAATATGCTGTATGTTTGTACATCTAGTTAATAGATAGCTTACTTATGTGTTGCTTGATAATCGTAGTTTTAGTTACAGTTTCCTTCAAGCTAATAAAAACTATTCTAAATATAATAATTATTTTTGAAAGGCAACATAATATCAATTATAGGAAGTTAATCCGAGTTAAATTACTCATATATTTAATTATAATAATATTAGGATATCAAAATAAATAAAAGATATAGATAGAAATAAAAATAAGACTTTTGAAGTCTTATTTTGAGTGAATAAATCATATACTTACAAAGCTTAATCAGTTTAACCTAAACATATAGATTATATGAAAAAGTCTTCCAGTTAGTACCTGGAAAAGGACAACATGAATAACCTATTTTCATAATGAGCAAGGAAGAGTAATATTTCACTCCTCTCTTTATGTAATCATATTATATAAAAAAGATATCAATACTGATATCTTATATTTACACTTTTCTTGATTGTATTTCAGCTATTTTTTCTAGTACTTCTTTAGCATTTTCTTCATTTATTTCAGTGTATCCCAACTCTCTTAATGCTTGAACTTTTGCTGTATTTAATTCCTGTGTTCTGCTTAGTTTTTCTTCATTTTTATGTTCAATGTCTTGAACAAAACGTTTATGTGATTCAGCTAGTTTTGATTTAGAAGCTCCACCATTGTTATATAGCGTTAGTCCAGAGAAAAGAATACTTTCAAAAATGAACTGCTGTTCTTGATTAAATACAAACTCCATTGGGTCAGTGAAACCCATTGCTTTTGACATATATGCTAGAATGTATTTAAGCTCTTTAGAAGTTTCCATAGATTTTAAATAATGATATAGATAAACATAAGAATTGTATGTATCCTTAGTTTGGTCTTCTTGCAACTTTTCTTTTAATAAATTAATGATATCAGCTAAAAGATCTTGCTCTTTTTTATTAAATCCTTTTAAATCAGCTATTATTTCTTTATCAGAGGAATCCTTTACACCATCGTTTAAACGACCTTCAACTTCAATAATGTAACTTCCCTCAATTTTAATATCATTCAATTCTTCTTCGGATTTAATGTTTAAAAGGCTCATCAATTTAGTAGACTTTTCTTTTGGCCATTCCTTTAAACTAGGTAAAGCTAGGTAATTGTATAGCATTTGACGAGAAACACCTAAATACTTTGCTAATCTTACTTTGGATATTCCTAATTCATTTAATATATTATTTAATTTCTCCATACTTCTACCCTCCATAATTTAATTTTATCATTTTATTTGACATTGTCAAGTGTAAAGTATAAAAAATTGTTTAAAGACTATAACAAATACCAGAGTTTTTTATTATGCTTTCGTACTTCTTTTATTATACCGCCACCAAGGCACCTTTCACCAAGATAAAAGACACATGCTTGTCCTGGTGTAACTGACTTAATATTATCATATCTTACCAATAGTTCACCGTTATCTAAATATTCAATTTTTACTGGATAATCACTTGCACGATATCTAAATTTTGCAGTACATTCAGTAGGCCTTTCTTCACCATTAAAATTGACCATTTCTACAATGCAACTATCAGATAATAAATATTCATTGTCTTCACCTAATGCCACATATAAAATGTTTCTTTCAAGACTTTTTCCTACAACAAACATTCTATTCTCATAACCACCTATATCAAGACCTCTTCTCTGCCCAATCGTATAATACATCAATCCAATATGTTTACCTAATACTTCGTTATTATCAATGTTTACGATATCTCCTGGAAGATTTGGTAGATAATTTTTTAGAAAATTTTTAAAGTTTCTTTCGCCTATGAAACATATTCCAGTGGAGTCCTTTTTATTAGCAGTGGTTAAATTGTGTTCATTTGCGATTCTACGAACTTCACTCTTATCAATATCACCAAGTGGGAATAATACATCTTTTAATTGATCGGCACTCAATTGTGATAAAAAATATGTTTGATCTTTATTAGTATCTTTACTACGACATAATTTACCATCTTTCATTTTAGCATAGTGCCCTGTAGCTATATAATCTGCACCAAGTCGTCTAGCTTCTCGAATAAAAAAATCAAATTTTATATATTTATTGCACATTATATCAGGGTTAGGAGTTCTTCCTTTTTTTAGTTCATCCAAAAAATATGTAAATACATAATCCCAATATTCTTTGACGAAATCAATACGATGAAGAGGTATCCCAATTTCTTTACATACTTTTAAAGCATCATTATAATCTTGCTCTTGCGGACATATATTTTCATTTAGAGTTGGATTACCTAAAATATCATTATTGATGGCAGCATCCCAATTACGCATAAAAAGCCCTTCTACATCATATCCTTGTTCTTTTAGAAGAATAGCTGCAACTGAAGAGTCTACTCCCCCACTCATACCAATAATAACCTTTTTACCCATAATAAATCACCTAGGCATATTATACAACAATATATAAAAAAACAAAAGATGATAAATCTTTTGTTCTAATCTACAGCCTAGTAGTTAATTCAATTATTATGAGAAATGGTAATGCCAATATAATTAGTACAATAGCAATTAAAGTCGATAAAAATCCTCCGCTTTGTTTTTTATAATATCTTCTCATAATCTACTTTATATTATATCCTAATTTTTCTAAACTATATTTAGCAAATGGTGAAAGTTCAGCGCCTTTTAATTTATCTATTTCATACCAGTTAGCACCTTCTGAATCTAATCCGTCAGCATCCATTTTTAAATCACCATCATACTCTTCTACTCTATATAATATTCCAATGTGATGCAAATCTTCCCATACGTCATCATGCATATTCCAAGTTATATTAGTTGCTGTGCAATCAAAAAGTTCATATTTTTGTACTACTAAATTTGTCTCTTCTATTAATTCACGTTTTAAAGTTTCATTTGGTAGTTCTAAATGTTCTATTCCACCACCAGGTAAGTCTAGTTTACCTTTATATCCGCCTCTTGCTTTTCTTATCAAAACAATCTTATTATCATTGATTATGATACCATAAGAACCAATATGGTTTTTAACAATAGTTTCCATAAATACCTCCAAAACAATTATACATATATTATATTACTTTTATTAGAATAATTAAAGCTATATTTCATACTTTTACTTAACCCAGTAAACTACATAATAAAAGCACCTTTAATGGCGCTGTTTTTGTATAATAGTCAGAGGATGGAGGTGTATTATCCTTCATCTCTTTTGAGCGAAAATGTTGTGTTGACACATCGTAATTTTTACCTCTCTTATTAATATAGTACTATTTTTTATCAAATAACTTTTCTATTTTCCCTTATAAAACTAATTTGATTAAGTATTGCATGATGAACACTTCATATAGTGAACATAATACGCAACAGATCAAACTGACAATAAAGACTTTTAAATATTGATGACTGATTCTTCGAAAATTAATTATATTTCTCATAAAGAGATGTTTAAATAATCTGTAACAGAAATTGCATCCGTGAAAACACATTAACAGCAAGACCGTTAAAAATAATACTTGATGGGGAAATATATATATGAAGGATAAGATTATTCCTTTTAGACCAAATGTACCAATGATTGATGAGATAGAAAATCCAATGATAAAACTTTTTAGAAGAACTATTCCTATAATAAATATGAAACCAACTACACTTAATCCTAATATAAATATGATAAATACATATAAAAAATTTGAAAATAAAGAATTGAAGAAGCTACTTAAATACTTAATGTTTTCTATTCCATTAAAGAACTCCTGTTGCGTTTGAATGACCAATTCTTTATTACCATCCGATATTATAAAATAAAAGAAAAAGCCACATATAATGCTTATGAGAATCATACTAATAAAAACTAAATACAATTTTTTTTGCTTATTAAGACTATTTTTAATACTATGTAATTTCATTAATATCACCATTAAAATATATTCCTAATTTTTTTAAATATACTATTTTAATTTACTTTTTTTATATTTTTTATTATAATTGTAATGAGGTGGAAAATATGAGTAAAAGGGCGATAAAAATAACATCGATATTATTTCTATTAATAATGATAGGATCATTGATTGCAGGATTATTCTTTGTATAAAAATGTTATTTAAAAAGAAGAGAAAGTCTTCTTTTTTTCTTTCTCTTACATAAACTTGAATTATGAAAGAGAAATTTATCATATCAACAATTATTTTAATAATTGGAGGCTTTATAACTAAATTATTGGGTCTCTTTATTAAAGTCATAATGACACGAGTGGTTGGAATAGATGGGATCAGTTTATACATGTTAATTTTACCAACTTTTTCTTTGGCTATGACTATTACGCAACTCAGTCTACCTATATCAATATCAAAATTGGTATCAGAGGATAAATATAATAATAAAAACATTTTATTCTCAACAGTTCCCATTTCAATGATCATAAATATAATAGTCATACTTGTATTAATCTTTTCATCAAAGTATTTAGCTGTCAATTTACTTCATGATGAACGTTGTATATATCCGATAATTGCTATTAGTTTAACCCTTCCCTTTATTAGCATGTCCAGTATTATTAGGTCATATTTTTTTGGTAAACAGAAAATGTTACCTCATGTTGTTTCCAATATAATTGAACAAATCATTAGAATGATATTAATCATTTTTTTAATACCTAAATTAATTACTAAAAATATTGTCAGTGCGGTATGTGGGTTAATCTTAATTAATATCATTAGTGAAACTGTTTCTTTTTTAGTTTTATTTTTATTTCTTCCTAATAAACTGCATTTGACCAAAAAAGATATTGTTCCAAATAAAAAATATATCAAAGATATATTAAATATTTCTATTCCTAATACTAGTGGGCGCATTATTTCTTCTATTTTTTATTTTTTTGAACCAATCATTTTAATGTTTATTTTGACAAAGGCTGGTTATAGTCAAGAATTCATTAGCACTGAATATGGCATTATTGAAGGATATGTTTTACCACTCATTACACTTCCTAATTTCTTCAGTATTGCGATAAGTAATAGTCTATTACCAACCATATCTAATTATCATGCAAAGGGAGATATTGCCTCTATTAAACGTAAGTTAAAACAAAGTATCATCATTTCCGGATTTATTGGTTTGATAGTAATTACTCTCCTCTATTGTTTTCCAACTTTCTTTTTAAAATTAATATATAACACGACCTATGGGAAAAATTATTTATTATTTTTATTACCGGTATTTATTCTATATTATGTCCAACCTCCGTTAGCAGCTATTTTACAAGGAATGAATAAATCTAAGACTTTGATGTTTAATGAATTACTTGGTATCATCCTAAAGACTTTAACTATTCTTGTCTTATCTTATTTCCGAATTGGGTTATATGGTCTGATCATTGGCATTATGATAAATATTATTGTTTGTACTATTCTCGATTTTTTTAGCATTAAAAAAAGTATTTATTAACTTTTTTCTAGAAAAGAGAAAGCAAAGTTTATAAATACTAAAGCTGGGAACAGAAATAATAATAGCTCGTTGTCAATTTTCATAAGACTATTTAGAATATATTTATCAGCCGGAAATGAATAAAGATTTAATTTTAATACAGTATTAGAAAACCAATAAGTAATTATGTTAAAGAAACCTGTTAGGAGACATACTGTATATCCGAGATTGATTTGTCGATGCTTAAATAATTTTCTTCCAAGTAAGAAAGTATAGACTATATATAAAAGCGAAATTATTAAATATGACACCATTAAAATTGATAAATTCCATATTTCGGTTGTCAAATATTTTACTGTGCCATCATTGAATGAAACAATATCGTTAATGGATATATTAAAATATCTATATAATAAAATATAAATGAGCAAATAAACAATGGTCAATCCACCATAGATTAATAATTCAGTCTTAATTTTTTTGTCCTTTTTTCGCTCAGTTATAATGATATTTTTTAATAATAATGATGGCAATATAAACCATAGTGAAAGATTTAAGGCAAAAAATAATGCAAAAGCGAAATAATACATGAAATCAACCCTTTTCTTCTTTAAATCTATTATAACAAAATTTTTTATGACTGACTACTACTGTTTTTATATTTTATGTTTAAACGTTACTAAAAATAAGTTATAATTAATATGGAGATGATGTTTATGGAGCAATATGATGTAATTATAGTTGGTGCTGGTCCAGCCGGTTTATTTACAGCATATGAACTTATTACTAAAAATAAAAATTTGAAGATTTTATTATTAGACCAGGGAAAATTTGCGGAGAACCGTGTTTGCCCTATGAACAAAAATGGTACTAAATGCGCCAATTGTAATCCGTGCCAAATATTATCTGGATATGGTGGTGCTGGGACTTTTTCTGATGGTAAACTAAATTTCATACCCAAACTTGGCAAAAGCGATTTGTTTAAATATATGGCAGAAGATGAAGCATATAAAATTATAGATGATACAGAGGAAATTTTTACAAAATTTCATATGGATAGTGATGTCTATCCTTCTGATATGACAAAAGCAAATGAGATTAAAAAGAAAGTAGCTTTAATGGGAGCTCGCTTGTTGTTGATTAAGCAGAAACATTTGGGAAGTGATCATTTACCTGATTACATAAAAAATTTCACCCATTTCTTAAAGGAAAATGGTGTTGAAATGTTAGAAAGTGCTTCGGTTATTGATATTAAAAGCATAAAAAAAGACGAGCATGAAGTAATTGTTAAAATAGGTAAAAAAGAAATGAGTTATAAAGCTAAAAATGTCGTTGTAGCACCAGGAAGAACAGGAGCTAAATGGGTTCAAGAATTAGCCGATAAATATGGGATATCTTACTTGTCACAAAGTATTGAAATCGGTGTTAGGGTTGAAGTTAGAAAAGAAATATTAGAAGATTTATGCAGTATCATCTATGATCCAACCATCTTTATTAAGACCGATACATATGGGGATGAAATTAGAACATTTTGTACAAATCCCGGTGGCTTTGTCGCTAAAGAGAATTATTACGGATACATATGTGTTAATGGGCATTCACTAAAGGATGTTAAATCTAACAATTCCAATTTTGCCTTTATTAGTAAAGTGCATTTAACTGAGCCCGTGACCAATACTCGTCAATATGGTGAATCAATAGCACGAATTGCGAATGTCTTGGGAGACGGAAAACCTATTATTCAGTCTTTAAAGGATTTAAAAAGTGGACGAAGGAGTGAATGGCATCGCATTGAAAAAGGGTATATCACCCCTACTCTTAAAGATTGTGTAGCTGGTGATTTGGCTTTGGTATTACCACATCGCATTATTACTAATATAATCGAAGGATTAGATAAGCTAAACGAAATAATTCCTGGCGTTAATAATGGGGAAACTCTTCTCTATGGTCCAGAAATAAAGTTTTTTTCAAATGAGATAATGACAAATAATAAGTTTAAATTAGAAGATTATGATGTATATTTCATTGGTGATGGTGCTGGAAAAGCCGGCAATATCGTAACAGCTGCTGCAACAGGCCTAATTGCCGCAAGAGATATATTGGTGCGGAATGCCTAAAATAAATCGATTCTTCATAATTAAATACAAAAAAAGAACACTATGTGAACTGCATCCTTTAGAGTAGACATCAAAAAAAAGAACTTAAAAAAAATATGGTAAAATACACTTTCGAAAGGAGG
>CANROW010000003.1 GCA_947632345.1 uncultured Bacilli bacterium
TGCCACAAATATGGGCATTATGGAATAGCGCAAAAGCTTCCATTTCCGTTCCTAAGCAATGCATTTCATAATCCAAATAATCAATTTCTGGTACTTCATGATAGAAAACATCAGTTGAATAGATGCGGCCAGGATGAACTTCAATATTCATTTCCTTAGCTGTCTCTCTGATTTTGGCATTGACTGTTTCATCGGATTTTATAATATTGTCTTCACAACCGTTTTGGACTTTGGCATAGCTACTATCAGAATAAGCTTCTTCAGCTAAAATGATATCAAACAATTTTAAATCTTGATTATAGGCTCCAATACTACCAATGCGAATGATCACATCGACATCATAAAATTTAAATAATTCATAGGAATAGATACCAATACTTGGCATTCCCATACCACTAGCCATAACGGTAATCCTCTTTCCCTTATAGGTTCCGGTAAAGGCATACATATTTCGGACAGTATTAACTAATTTATAATCTGTCAAATAGTTTTTAGCGATGTACTCGGCCCTTTTGGGATCACCTGGCATCAGTACAATCTTAGCAATATCATCTTTGTTCGCTTCATTATGTGGTGTCATAAAATCCTCCTCATTTCTAATATTTATACAAAAAGAAGATGTCATTATCTTCTTTCATTAATTATTTTGTTGATTCTTCAACAGCAACAGCGATGGCAACAGTTGCGCCAACCATCGGATTATTTCCCATACCGATTAAGCCCATCATCTCAACGTGAGCAGGAACTGAAGAAGATCCAGCGAATTGAGCGTCGCTATGCATTCTTCCCATTGTATCCGTCATACCATATGAAGCTGGACCGGCAGCCATATTATCTGGGTGTAATGTTCTTCCCGTTCCACCACCAGAGGCAACTGAGAAATACTTTTTACCAATCTCGTTACACTCTTTTTTATAAGTTCCAGCAACCGGATGTTGAAAACGAGTTGGATTCGTTGAATTACCAGTAATTGATACATCAACACCTTCAAGATGCATAATAGCTACACCTTCACGAACATCGTTTGCACCATAACATCTTACTTTACTGCGTTCTCCATCAGAATATTTTATCTCTTCAACAACATTTACTTTTCCGGTGAAGAAATCAAAATCCGTCTTAACATAAGTAAATCCATTAATACGCGATATTACTTGAGCAGCATCTTTACCAAGACCATTTAAGATTACCTTTAATGGTTCTTTACGAACTTTGTTAGCACTCTTAGCTATACCTATAGCTCCTTCAGCAGCCGCAAAAGATTCATGACCTGCTAAAAAGGCAAAACATTTCGTCTCTTCAGATAAAAGCATTGAAGCAAGATTACCATGACCTAATCCGACTTTACGATCATCAGCTACACTTCCAGGAATGCAAAAAGCTTGTAGTCCCTCACCAATAGCTTTAGCGGCTTCACTAGCTTTAGTACGCCCTGATTTAATAGCAATGGCAGCACCTAAAGTATAAGCCCAACAAGCATTTTCAAAGCAGATTGGTTGAACACTCTTAACGATTTCATAAGGATCAAATCCTCTTTCCTTACAAATGTTTCTTGCGTCTTCAAAATCTTTTATTCCATATTTTTCCATTACGGGTTTAATTTGTTCTATTCTTCTTTCATAACTTTCAAATAATGCCATAATATCCTCCTACTCACATCTTGGGTCAATTTTCTTAACCGCTTCATCAAAACGACCATATGTTCCACTAGCTTTTTCAATAGCTTCCATAGGATCCATTTTCTTCTTGATATTTTCCATCATTTTACCTAAGTTAACATATTTATATCCAATGATTTGATCATCTTTATCAAGACCAATTTCCACAATATATCCTTCAGCAAGTTCCAAATATCTTGGTCCTTTTTTCAAAGTTGAATAGATAGTTCCAACTTGACTACGTGTTCCTTTTCCTAAATCTTCAAGTCCAGCACCAATTGCTAATCCCCCTTCAGAGAAAGCTGATTGGCTTCGACCATAGACAATTTGTAAGAATAATTCACGCATTGCTGTATTGATGGCATCACACACCAAGTCAGTATTTAAGGCTTCAAGAATGGTTTTACCTACTAGTATTTCACCAGCCATAGCAGCACTGTGCGTCATTCCACTGCAGCCAATCGTCTCAACCAATGCTTCTTGAATAATTCCTTCCTTTATATTTAAAGTTAGTTTGCAAGCTCCTTGTTGAGGTGCACACCAACCGATACCATGAGTTAATCCTGAGATATCCTTAATCTCTTTAGCTTTGACCCATTTACCTTCTTCAGGTATTGGTGCTGGTCCGTGATCAACACCCTTAGCTACTGGGCACATTTCTTCTACTTCTTTTGTATAAATCATATTTTACCTCCTATGTTTACAAATAAATTATATCATAAATACTTTTTAAAAATACATAATCAATTAGTATTTATTGTGGAAATATTGATTTAACTATTACCAATCACTATATCTTTCTACTAATTTTGTAATTTCTGTTATTTTTTATAATTATTACACTAATAATTAAGCATAAAAAAACGACTAATTTGTCGTTTTAAATTCTTTTATTGACGATGTTTTCTCACAAAATTAAAGCTATCGCGGCACATCTCCTCAATGCCCTTTTCAGCTACCCAACCAAGTTTTTCTTTGGCATAACTTGGATCAGCATAACAAGCCGCAACATCACCAGGGCGACGATCCACAATTTTATATGGTACATCAATATTATTTACTCTTTTAAATGTTTCAACAATATCAAGTACACTATAACCATGTCCTGTACCTAAATTATAAGCATCAACACCCGTTTCATTTAAAACTTTGGCGATGGCTTTGACATGAGCTTTGGCAAGATCAACAACGTGAATATAATCTCTTACTCCCGTACCATCTTTGGTATCATAATCATTACCATAAACACTCAATATTTCTAATTCTTTAGTAGCAACTTTTACAATATATGGCATTAGATTATTAGGAATGTCATTAGGATTTTCCCCAATTAATCCAGATTCATGAGCACCAATAGGATTGAAATATCTTAGTAAGGCAATACTCCAGCTGTTATCAGAAACATATAAATCTCGCAAAATGCCCTCAATATATAATTTCGTTGAACCATACGGATTAGTGGTTGAAAGAGGAAAATCTTCTTTAATAGGTAAACTCTTAGGTGAACCATAAACCGTTGCACTAGAAGAGAAAACCATTTTTTTACATCCAAATTCATTCATAACTTCACATAAAGTCAAAGTTGAATCAAGGTTATTGCGATAGTACAACAAAGGTTTTCTAACACTTTCACCTACGGCTTTCAATCCCGCAAAATGAATTACGGCATCAATCTTATGCTCTTCAAAAATACGATGTACTAAATTGTGGTCACAGACATCTCCCTCATAAAAAATTACTTCTTTATTGGTAATCTCTTTAATATAATCAACAACTTCTCTTTTTGAGTTAGAAAGATTATCAATGACAACTACCTCATAACCATTTTCTAACAATTCAACACAAGTATGACTACCAATATAACCAGTACCTCCAGTAACTAATATTTTCATAAATCCTCCTTTAATATATCATTAATTTTATTTATTATTTTTTTAAATAGAACGCGATTTTTAAATTCATTGACATAACCCTTTAGTCTAATTATTTCCATTGTCTTAATATTCGCATCACTATCATCAGTATATTCTTTTTCAACAATGTTTAAATCTTTTAATAAAAAACTTTCGATTTTCTCATAAATCATTCGATTTTCGAATTCATACATCTCATTGACAATTGCAAAACTATTATTCTTTTTATTGAATCGCATTTCCCAAAGATATTTATACACTTTTAAATCCTCATCGATCAAAATACCCAATCCGGAAAACTCTTTTTCTTCATAAATATCAATAAATGCTTTATTTCGTTTACTATTTAGAAAATTAGCTATATCTTTTTCTTTATCAGTAATTTTTCTCATAATTACACCAGCTAATTACTCTTCTTTTTTCTTCCTCTTTTTGGCTTTTCTTCTTTAGAATCATTTTCACGATCAGTAATTTCTTTAACAACATCTTCACGATTATAGTCATCAAAAACCGTATCAAGTGTCGCTACCCCACTTCGATGAGAAATAGCAATATTTAAATGTTTAATAATGTAATATAGGAATCCACAAACAATACATAAAACAATGAAGATAACAAAATATTTTAGACAAGCTACAGATAAATCATCTATCAAGATATTGAGAATCTTAACGGAAACATTACCACTGAAATCAATATTCTTCGCTACGATATAAAGAATAAAATAGATAATAGATGTCACAATAAAAGGCGCAATGGTATAAGCAAAAATAGATATGACATTGAAATTGATTAAAGCAATTAATAATAAAGAACCAATCATTACACCAATCGCTAACATTTGATAATTATTGTTGTAAATTATCTCTAAAATATCAAAGACATAAGTGCTTTCTTTTACATCAATTAAGGCATCATCTATAGCCTTATAGACATCATCCAAATCTTTTTCACTGATGTACTGATTTTTAGAAAAATCAATTGTACTGTTATGCTCAAGATACTCTTTTACCTGTTCTTCAATTTTTAAGTCAAGGCCTAAATCCTTCAACCAAGAACTGATAGCTCCTGTGTATTCAATAACTTTCGCATCAATATAATCTTCTACGCCTACTGCCAAACGTTCATTCAAAACTTTTAGATCGATAGTTGGTTTATCTTTTGTAATGGTAGCTTCATATAAAAATCTATCCGTGGCATAATTATAAAAGATATCATCTAGTTTGACATAATTTAATAAATCACTTGGTATCTTCATACTGCTAGTAATGCTTTTATCATTGATTATTTCTTCATATATTTCACTTTCTTCTAAAGTCTTATAAATTTGATCGCGACTCAACAAGTTTTTGACCAAAAAAGTAGCTGACAAAAATATTAGTGCTACAAAAAAGATAAAAGCTAATAGATGCGATATAAAACTCTTTATTACTTCCATATTAAATCTCCTTCTTTTTTAATTTTTTATTAAGCATTTTAATAGCTAAATTTTTAAAATACTTAAATTCATCCATATTTCTAAAAATGACATAATATATCGTATTTGGTATGACTAGCGATACGAGAATATTAACAATCATTTTAACAACCGGAATACCAATATTTATCATAGAACATATTTCATATGTGATTATTGCTACTACTATAAATATTATAAAATATTTTATTATAGATTTAAAGTATTCTTCTTTTTTTCTTTCAAAAAGGGGAACAAAAACATATTTAGGATAACTGTATAAATGAAGTAGTAAATTACTGACTACTGTTCCTAAGAAGATACCAGCTAATCCAAAGAATTTGAATAAAACCAATGAAGCTACAATATTAACAATTGATTCCAAAATCGGAATGTAGCGATCTTCGTGAAAAATACCAGCGGCTTCTTTGAAAATACTCACATTATATCGCATGACCGTCAAATAATAATTGAGTACTAAAGCCATTAAAACAAAAGTTGATAACAGATATTTTTCACCATACCAACAGGAAATGAAACTTTCCATTACTACTAAAATACTAGTAGCGGTATAGGCAGAAATCCAAAAGTTTAAAAATCTTATTCTTTTAAATACTTTATATGTTCTCGTCTTGCTCTCTAGCGTTAATAAATTACCGACACTCGCTGTAAAGGAAGTAAATCCTTGCCCAATCAAGGTTGTCAAAGCATAAATGACTAGATAATAATTATTATATAAACCGACTATCGATACCCCTAAAAGCATTGATATCATGATGTTATCTGTTCCTAATACAAAGAAAGAACCGAGTTTATGAAAAAATAATCCTTTTATTTTCAAAATGATATCATCAATAGTTATTTTAGATAATTTTTTTACATTTTGATCACGCAAATAAGGGTATTTATGATCAGCAATTATACTAATTACTAAGTTTTCAAGAACGCGCATAATTATTTTAATGATGAGGAATAAATAGAAATTAGATGTTAGAATTAATGTCCCAATCAATAAAGAATTCATAATGATCAAATATCCGAGATGAACGATTGATGTAAGATATATTTTTTGATCAGCATATAAGAGACTTCGTTTATAACTCAATAGATAAGAAGCAACCGTATCAATTAAAAACAATAGAAAGAACAATATTAATTCTAATTGGGATAACGTCGTCTTTCCTACGATAATGTTTAAAAATGGTATGACGAATAAACCAACTACAAAAATTATTAGAGCAATCCACCGATAAGTATTGCGATAAAAACGCATTAACGACTTAATTTGACTCTTATCATTTTTAGCTACTGGCTCATATAAATTATAAATTATGGCACTACCAATACCTAAATCCACAATTGCTAACATACTAACTATATTAGTATATAAACTGTTTATTCCCAAGAATTCCGCACCAAGGGTATCCAAGAAAACCTTTTGAACAACAAAACCGATAATAATCGTCAAGGCATTAGATATCAATGAAAAAATCATATTTTTAATCGAATTATATGTTCTCATAAATATCTTCACCTACCTTTTTTCATTATAACACAAATTTCTATGTAATAATATAATAATATAAACATAAACTCAAAGCTTAAAAAAGATTAGCTTGGCTAATCTTCTATACATCATTTTCTTGTTCTAATTTTTTTATTTCTTGAAAACTGGCAGCACTCTTATCAAATTCTTCTTTGATTTTGTCTTTATTATTAGCTGTCGTCCACATCACAATCTGTCCAAAATAATTATCAGTTTCAATGGCATACGCTCGCATATAAACTTTAACTTCGGTTGGCGTTGTATAATATATCTCACCATATTCCGCATCATGATTATCAATAGATACTTTTATAGTTGAATTTATTTCTGTTTCGTATAGTTTTTCTTTTTGTTCAAAAGCGGCTTTTTTGTAACTAGCGAAATCACCATTATAACTATCTTTACCAGTCATAACTACTAATATATAGGCATTTTTTGATTCATCATTCAATTCAATAATTCCTTTTTCATTTAGGCTGTATTTCTCTACTTCGACATAGTTTTTCACAGCCTCAATTGAAAACAAACCATCATAGCTGATATGCTTTTCATATGTAATAGGTTCTGTTTCATTTTCTTCTAATTCATCTTTACTCTCATTATGTTTAACGATATTAAAGATGATCAAAAAAATAATCAATGCAATGCTAATTCCAATTGCAATACCTTTTATAATTCGTTCTTTTTTATTTGTCATAAAATCCTCTTTTCATCAACTGTTTTTTATTTTTTCTATTATACCATAAACCATTGAAATTCTAGTAGGGATTATATATTTAGCACCCATTACTCGCGCAATAGCCGTCACACAAATACGCATTCCCCTTGTTGTACCACTCCACCACTCCCGTGATGAGAAATTTTCATTTTGAATTTCTAGTAAAGATTTATGATAGAAAAAATCATCATCACAGTTTAGCATCGTCAAATAATCAATATACCAAGGCTGTTTTCTATCAAAATAAAATTTATTAGGACTTAATGGATATTTTAAAGTCTCATAGAATCGTAAATAATCGCCACCAGCAAGGACTAGAATATCCGCTTTATTCTCTGGAACCATGGTTATATCTAAAGTATCATTGACCATATCTTCATATGGCGTTGTGGCGATATCTTCATTTATATCGGGGAATCGATCACAAATATCCCTGGCTCCAAAATTATTATTGGCCATTTCAATGATCTGTTTATTTTCGATAATGGCAACTTCTGTTGAGCCACCACCACCTATCATTACCGCCATTCTTCCCTCATAATTAATATCGGCAAGTACGCCATAAACAGTCAATTCATTTTCCATTTCAGGAGTTACTATTACAAATTCAATCCCTGTATTATTTTTGAATTCCTTTAAAAAATTTCCTCGTTCAAGATCAGTTAAATTTCGAAAAATACTCGTTCCAAACACATGAATAGGACAATTATATTTTTTTAGTTCTAAAATATGGTTATAGAGTTTTTCTAAATCACTCTCAACAATTCTTTTATTCAAACGATAATTATTTTTAAATTCAATCGTTATAATTCCTAAATCAATTAATTTATCTTGATAAAGATATGTCTTAGTATTAGTTGATCCAACCTCAACGATAATAAACTTATCCATTCTACCACTTCCAATATAATTATAACACATAAATACACAAGCTTAAATTAAAACAGCAAATAGAAAGGAAATATTTTATTATTAAATTAAAAAAGTGCATTTTAAAAAAAAAATACACCTTTGAGATTCAATTGCACCTAATTCACAATTTAACCTTTAAAATTTGGATTTTCAATCAACCTACGACAGTATTTACATTTACCCGTTTTTTCTGACACAATATTATCCCCGCCACAATAAGGACAACGAACATAACCAGTATGTTTAGCTTTTTCTCTTTTTTCACGCATCTCCATATCATTAGCTTTTAATATTTCCGCATTTCTATTTTCAGTTTTCGTTATGTAGTCTCTCGCTCCACTACTAACTTTATCACTTATCTTGTTGAATAACTTTTTCCACACAAAAGACAATATGAAAAAGATTACTCCAACAGTAATTAATAATTTACTAAACTTTATCAAATCTACATTATATAAATCAGAAGTTATTAAAGTATTGAAAAATGGAATTGAATCAATTTTTATTTTGGCTATACCTAATATACTTTTTAATATTTTAGGAACAAGAAGTAAAATTCCTATTGAAAAAAGAATTATGGAAGTTGAAGTTTTCTTCTTACTGCTGTATACAAAATATCTTAAAATTAATAAACAAACTCCTAAAAAAGGAATAAAATAAAGTATTATCAATATAATTGGAATACTAGCTAAAATTTTTATAAAACTATTTTCTTTCATTTTATTTTCCTTTCAAAAGTAAGCCAAATCATATTCTAACAAAAGCGTTATTCTAATAGGCTGATTAGAATGAATTTGCTGCTGTAATAGAATTATCTTTATCACATACTATATATCATTTTTCTTTAAGGACATATTGTCATAAAAAACTATATAATATTTGAAGTTTCACCAGTTAACAATTATGAGTTTTCTCATTTTGTATCTGTATTATCTTTAATCAAGTTAGCAACTGGATTGTCTTCTACTAACATATTTAGTAGCTTATTATCTAATTTTTGACCACTTATCGAAGTATTATTTGCTCCAATCATTACAGAATTCGTTAAGCCAGTTTCTGATCTAATAAAATTATCAACTTTTCTTAAATTAGACATATTGGTTTTTGTTTCTGTTTCATATTTATGTCTAGCATTTGAATTGCGATAACGGGCAAAAATTACAAAGTAATAAATAAATCCTGCTAACAAAAATATCCAATTATAATCAAAATCTATAAACCACATAGCCAAAAATCCCAAAATTTCTACTAAACAAGAAATCCCTACTAATTTGGGAATATGAATTGGTACGCTTCCCATCGTTTCTTTAGTTCGCGCATTTACAGCAACGTAATGTAATACTTTTTTTTCACCATTTACCTGCAAATAACTGTATAGCCAAACAGGCAAATAGGCAGCTTTCCACTGTTGTCCTTTAACATCAAGTTGTTCATTATCCCAGGCAACACCACGGTCATATTCTTTGAGGGTATCATTTGCTGCAAATTTGGCGATATCCCTAGACTGCGTATCAACTAACGATTTCAACTGATCAATATTTGTATCACGTCTTTCAGACGTAAATCCTTTTAAATAATTTGAGTCAAACTTAACACAATTTTCTAAATCAAAAGGCATTATTGCATTTATTACATTGTTGGTTACATCAGATGAAGCATTATTCAATTTATCAGCACTGGATTCCACTGTTAATCCTTGAATAACTAAATCGAAGTCACGTTCAACATGATAAAGATCCGCGTCATAATATGTCTTCCTATGCTCGCCACTACCGCGATAGTATGTTCTCGTTAAATGCTCTCCATTTCCGACGAGATTAACATGGGCATTTGCATCAACAATCATATAAGGCAAATATACACCCATTATATTCTCTGTCGTAAATTCTTGTCTAAATTTAGGATGAGCAAAAAATTTCCTTTTTCCTACAAATTTTTCGATTTCTACTTTTGCCTCATCTTTAGATATACCAAAAGGCAATACAACATCAGGAATACTTCCATTAGGAATTTGCTGATTTACTGATAAAAAGTTTCGACACCAGTGGCATCTAGCTTGGGTTGCTGAAGCTGTATCGATTACGACTTCAGCACCGCAACTACTGCATTTAAATGTTACAATGTCGTTAGTATCAGCTACTATATTAGTAGCACCTGCTCCCACTACTTGACCTTGCAATTGACTTAAATCGGCATCAGCAAGCATTCCTTCTACTTTTTCTGGTTCAAATTCATAACGACAATATCTACATCTCAGTTTACCAGTTTTTAAATTTAAAGATATATCAGTTGCTCCACATTTTGGGCACTTATTTTGTCCATTTTCTGAACCAGTATTAACAATTGTGGTATCATTTGATAAATTGGTTTGATTTGCATTATTGGCTATAGAATTTGTATTGGCATCAAAACCATTTTCCATATACTAAATCCCCAAAATTTGTTTTTTTACTTGGTCATAATCTTCTTGAGTTATAGCTCCAGCATCAAGAAGTTGTTTCATTTCCATTAAGCGTTGTTGTGGAGTTTGAGCTGGTTGTGTTGCCGTAGGAGCTACCTCCTGTGGTTGCGCTGGAGTTGGTGGTGGTGTAACTGGTGCTCCTTGAACTGGTTGAACTTGTGCTTGAGGTTGAGCTGGCTGTTGATTAAAGCCAGGTTGATAGCTTGATTGTGTAACTGGTTGTTGTAAATTATTCATCATTCCAGATGCAGCGTTCATTCCCATTCCCATAAAGGCCATGGCAGTTCCACCTCCATTTTCACCAGCAGCTTGAATTCCGCGAGCAACAGATTGTTGCATAAAGGCATTACCACGTGCTCCTGATAAAGCATCAGTTCTCTTAACATCTTTCATCAATTCTTTTGTATCTTCATCATACTCAATAGAGAGAATTGCTGTTTTGACGATTTGGAGACCACGATCTGATTGCCAATGATAAGCATCTTCAACAGCCTGAGCCATAGCTTGCCCAAATCCTACTTGATCAGCTTGAATTTTAGACATACGATTTCCTTTATTAGGATCATTCGTATAATTGGCAAAAGCAGCAGATAGTGTTCCGACAACTTCATTGAATAATTGAGTAGCAGCATCATTATTATCAGCATCTGCGAAATCAAATACTGGGGCATTAGGTTGTAAATATTTTGTAGGTACAAAATTCTTTATGAACAATAGTGGATCAACAATTTTTAACGTATAAGTTCCTCTAGTGATTGCTCCAACTTGTGTTCCAAAAAAGGCATCATCCCAATATATTTCAGATTGTGTTCCAAACATATTATTTGGTATTTCTTTCAAATTGACATAAAAAGCAAGTTGTTGTGATCCTGGTTGACCACCAAATTTAACTTTTTCCCAAGTTGCTCCAATTGTTGCAGCAAAAACATTATCTCCAGCAAAGAAAGACTTTGAATTTGGATCATCTGAAGAGTAGATGTATCCCCCTGGTTCAGCAATTAATCCAGTAATAGCTCCATCTTGTAGAGTAACTAGTGCTGTTCCCTCTGGAACCAGTATTTTACTTCCATTACTTATAATATTTTCATATCCTTTACTATTTTCTCCTCGACCAGCATTTGGTCCTTGTTGAACAGCTTGAAATAATCCTACTGTTGGTGATACTGATTTTGGACCATAAAACTCCTTCCATTGATCAGCAAAAGTACCTTGTAAAGCATTTGCAAACGCTTTCATAAATCCCATAAAAAATCCTCTTTTCTTTTTATTGTTTAGAATAGTAGTTAAAAAGTAAAACGCATTTAACTTCTACGTATTCTACTAAAGTGTAACATATACCTTACAAATTTTTACATATTTTTTAATTATTTGACATTTTTTGACTTTTTAGCAGCTCAATTTTAAATATAAAAATATTTTATGTTTATTAATAAAAAAGACCTTTAAAATTCTTCTAAATAAATCGTAATATCTATTTAGTGAATTTTAATGGTCTTAATTTAAGCTTTTTATTTTTGTGGTTCAATAATTTGTTTTCCGCCCATATATGGTTGAAGTACTTTAGGTATTTTGATACTTCCATCTTCTTGATAATTATTTTCAATTAGAGCAATTAATCCACGTGGACTAGCTAAGACGGTATTGTTTAGAGTGTGAACATAATAAGTTCCCTCATTTCCTTTAGCCCGAATTCCTAAACGTCTTGCTTGAGCATCTCCCAAAGTTGAACAGCTACCTACTTCAAAATATTTTTGTTGTCTTGGACTCCATGCTTCAATGTCACAAGATTTAACTTTTAAATCAGCTAAATCACCACTGCAACATTCTAGTTGTCTGACTGGTATATCTAAATTTCTGAATACATTTACAGTAAAACGCCACATTTTCTCATACCACGCCATTGATTCTTCTGGTTCACAAATAACAATCATCTCTTGTTTTTCAAATTGATGAACACGATATAATCCACGTTCTTCTAGTCCATGAGAACCACCCTCTTTTCGAAAACAAGGTGAATAAGATGTCATAGTAATTGGTAACTCTTCAGCCTTTAAAATTTGGTCTTTAAATTTACCTATCATAGAATGTTCACTAGTTCCAATCAAGTATAGATCTTCTCCCTCAATCTTATACATCATCGCTTGCATCTCTGGAAAAGACATTACTCCTTCTACTACTGCTGAATGGATCATAAATGGTGGAATCGCATAAGTAAATCCTTGCTCAATCATATAATCTCTACCATAGGCGATCATCGCTTCGTGTAAACGGGCAATATCACCCATTAAATAGTAGAAACCTTCACCACTAGTACGACCTGCCGCTTCTTTATCTAAACCATTCAAAGACTCAATAATATCAGCGTGATATGGAATATCATATTTAGGAACAACGGGATCACCAAAGCGTTGCACTTCAACATTTTCACTATCGTCTTTACCGATTGGCACACTATCGTCAATAATATTAGGAATGACCATCATTCTTGTTTTTACCGCATCAGCAAGTTCCATTTCTTGTTGCTCTAGTTCTACTAATTTATCATTGATATCTTTTACTTTCTCTTTCATTTCATTAGCTTCATCGATCTTTTTTTCACGCATTAAAGCACCAATTGATGAACTGATGTTATTTCGCTCACTCCGCAAATTATCTCCCTCTTGTTTTAACTTGCGTTGTTTTTCGTCTAGTTCAATTACTTCATCAACTAATTTTATCTTTTCATCTTGAAACTTTTTCTTAATGTTTTCCTTGACCTTATCAGGATTTTCTCTTACAAATTTTATATCTAACATATCTAATCTTCCTTTCTCATAAATCGATATTTTTGACCTGTCACATTATCTTTGCGCATCGAGACGTCTTCATTAGACAAAAAGCTCGATATCGGACGAGCCCAAACTTCACCACGATGTCTATAGATAATCATCTGTTCAAGGCTTTCTGAATGTTTAGCAATCTCAATAATTTCCATGACATCACCCTTAAAGTGTTGCCACTTGCTACCAATAATTATTTCTTCATTGCGCATAATCTCCTCCTAAAATAAAAAACGAGCATGGTCCAAGGAGTGCTAAGCACGGTACCATCCTCTCTTTAACTCATCTAGATAACGGTTGTTAACCGAAAATGATTAATTTCACTCATGAGTAGATTTCTATAGGATTATTATTCATTTTCACCAGCCATGAACTCTCTAAAAATAACTATCTATATACTTATCTCAATCAACGTTTTATAACTTGATAATAACACAGAATAACTTTAAAGTAAATATTTTGATGAATTAATTACCATTCTATATCGAGAAAAATGATGTCTTTTTACTCTACGAAAATTCTTTAAACATATTATCCAATTCTTCCTGCTCTTCTTTGGATAACTCTTTTGATTCCATATCTTGATTAAACCAACTTGGCAAATTTTCTTTCTTGGAATCAATCGTTGGTTTAACTTTATTCTTACTCTCGAGCATCCGCTTAATTTTATCGTGTTCTTTTTTTGCTACTTCCATAGCTTCTTCAACTGTTTCAATATTTAATCTACTCCATTGAGCTGCTACTGTATCAACATAATTTTTGGTAAATTTTTGATTATTCATTTTTAAAACATAAGAAATTAAGACATTGACTACTCCTGGTTTCATTTTGTAATTAATCATCAAGTCTTCAATAATTTTCAATTCTCTAACACTAGGTTCACCATTTTTATATTTACTCTTTAAATAATCATATGGTGTCGTATTTTCAAAAGTATAAATTTGTTTAGCCCGATTAGAGGTATTACCTTCAGGACTTTTTAAATACTCCGGTTGTTTTGTATAAACGAGGGTTGGTAACATTCCTCCTGATTCAAATTGATAGAAATTACGACAATTGATGCGCAATTCATTTTTATCAATCATTCCCTTTTCATTAATACTATTTCTAACGAGCATCTGCATATTTAAATCATCGATGCCATAGATATACGCTAAATTTTCAATTAACTCACGCGTACTATCATTAAAACATCTCTCATTAATCATACTCTTAGGAAGACTAGATATTAACAAGTTAAAATCGACGTGTTTATCAAGAGAAATACCATTTTGATTTCTTTCGATAATATTGTCATTTTCATTGAAAACATTTCCTCTTACACTTGAGAAAACACTATTAAAGTTAGCAGTTATATCCTCATAATCTTTTAAATTAATTTTGGGTATTCGATAATAACTAACAATTTTATCATATTCTTTTTTACCTATATTGTTATATAAGACAATGTTCAAAATCGGATGATTTAGAAATTCAGATGCTGACATAGGTGAATACAAAACATAGACATAGTTATTGACATCATCTTTCTTAACATAAGTCTTTAATAATCCGACGGCCTCTAATTTTTCACGTGCAATGACAATATTTTCTAATTTAGCTTGCATCGTTGCCATGAGGTGATGATGGGTCTCTTCGTTAGACATTATCTCGCGTTTCAATAAATCATCAATTAAAGTGAAATAAAGACTGACAGCTGTATGTCCAATAATTGGTTGATACAAAGTCGTTACAAGTTTTTTATCATTTTCAGTGATGATAGTCCTATTGACAACAACATATGTATCAGCTGGCAAAATAGTACTAGACATATCAATCACTTCCTCAAGTTAATTATATGAAATTATTCATTTGAAAACAAGGTACAATTTTTCATAGTTAGAACTAAAATTCTTTTATTACTGGCTATCAATTTTCTTAACTAATTGTTTGTTCTTATTCACACGATAGTCTTTAACTATTTTTTGGGTGATGGGATCTAATACTGTAATATCAACAGGAGTTCTTTTAAGAATGTCTACTCTATTTTTTTCAATTAAATCTTCCAATTTCTCCCGATCTACCCATTCTCTATTTATAATTCCCTGTTGATCAATTGATGGATTAATTGCTATTTCCATATCCACATCGCCAATAGCGTTATACGACAATTTAAATACAAACAAATCATTAGAAAAAATAGAAGTTTTATTACGTTCAGGTAAATAGAATGGAGCTGTACCTATCTCAGAAAATTGATAATAATCATACATTCTTTCCAAATCACTAAAGATTTGTTTTAAATTTTCATAATTGTCTCTAACAAATCTTTTTACATCCCCTTTTGAGGCATCAAGTCTTTCAGAATAAATGACGTCATTATCATGATCTTTTTTTATGGTGGCAAAATCATAATATGTATTATTGAAAACATTAATCATTGAGTATTGAGCTGTAGCTAAACACATAACATCAATCTTTTGTTTTACTGGTATTAAACCAAAAGCTTTTGTTTTTAGTTGGAGAGACTGGGCTGCTCTATCTTCAAACGACCGCAATTCATCAAGTTTATCATCAACTATTTGATATAATTCAAAAGCACTAATGACATCATTTTGGCATAAATCGCCATATATTTCTGGACGCAATAAATATTCCTTTATTAGATTTAATATTCTTGTGTATACATCCATAACGAAACCTCTTAAAAATAACTACTTCTTCTTGAATAGCGTCTTAGATAAATTAGCTGATTCAATGTACATTTTTTTATTACTGGTTATCAATTTTCTTGACTAAATGTTTATTCTTATTCGCACGATAGTCTTCTACTATTTTTTTGGTGACGGGATCTAATACTGTAATATCAACAGGAGTTCTTTTAAGAATGTCTACTTTATTTGTTTCAATTAAATCTGTCAAATTTTCCCGATCTACCCATTGTCTATTTACAATTCCCTTTTGGTCAATGGATGGATCAATTGTTATTTCCATATCCACATCGCCAATAGCGTTATATGACAATGTCAATACAAACAAATCATTTAAAATAGAAGGTCGATGATAATTTCCAGATGAATATGGTGTACCAAGGTCAGAAAATTGATAATAATCATATAATCTTTCTAAATCATTAAAGATTTGTTTTAAATTTTCATAATTGTCTCTAACAAATTTTTTTACATCCTCTTTTGGTTCGCTAGATTGTTCAAAATAAATGGCTTCATCATTATGATCTTTTTGTATGGTGGTAAATTCATAATATTTATGATAAAAAATATGAATAGATGAGAATCCAGCATGAGAATAACAATTAACCCTAAGTTTTTGTTTTACTGGTATTAAACCTAAAGCTTTTGTCTCTAGTTGGAGAGATTTGGTTGCTCTGTCATCAAACGAGCGCAATTCATTAAGTTTATCATCAACTATTTGGTATAATTCAAAAGCACTAATAACATCATTTTGGCATAAATCGCCATCTATTTCTAGACGCAATAAATATTCCTTTATTAAATTTAATATTCTTGTGTATTCATCCATTACAAAACCTCCTACTACTTTTTCTTGAATAGCGTCTTAGATAAATTAACTAATTCAATGTACAATTTTTCTATTACCTGTTATCCATTTTTTTAACTAGATGTTTATTCTTATTCGCACGATAGTCTTCAACTATTTTTTTGGTGACGGAATCTAATGCTGCGATATCAACAGGCGTTCTTTTAGCAATGGCTATTTTATTTTTTTCAATTACATCTTTCAAATTCTCCCGATCTACCCATTGTCTATTTACAATTTCTTTTGGGTCAACTGAAGGATTAATTGCGATTTTCATATCAACCTCGCCAATAGAGTCATATGACAATTTCAATACAAACAAATCACTGATAATAGAAGGTTGATTACAATATTCAGATAAATGTGATATACCTATGTAAGGAAATTGATAATAATCATACAACCTTTCCAAATTATTAAAGATTTGATTTAAATTGTCATAATTGTCTCTAACAAATTTTTTTACATCCTCTTTTGGTGCCCAAGATTGTCCCAAATAAAAAGCTTCATCATCACGATCTTTTTTTAAGCAGATAAGTTCATTTTGATAAAAAATATCAATCCTTGAGTATGCGCCAAAAGAATAACACATAACACTAAGCTTTTGTTTTTTAGGTATTAATCCTAAAGTTTTTGTCTCTAGTTGGAGGGATTGAGCCGCTCTTTCATTAAACGAACGCAACTCATCAAGTTTATCATCAACTATTTGGTATAATTCAAAAGCACTTATGACACAATTTTGACATAAATCGCCATCTATTTCTGGACGTAATAGATATTCCCTTATTTGATTTAATATTCTTGTGTATTTTCCCATGACAACCCCTCCTAAAAATTACTACTTTTTCTTGACAAGTGTCTTAGATGAATCGGCTGATTCAATCTTGAATTGTTCCATCTTGTTTTTAGCATCTTCTATAGCATCTTGTGGTAAAGCAGGTAAAGAATCTTCAAAACATAAGAAACCGGATAAATCGATATCTTCCTCACTACCATTATCTTGAACAGGTATTTCTTGGACGGTTTGATTCAAATTGTTCTTTATTCCAAATTGGGCGTTAGCTTGTTTTAACATCTCAAAACATTTTACTTGGTTATGACGCTTCGCACTCATTAAAGCTGTATCACCATCTTTGCATTGCGCATTGATATCAGCCCCTAATAAAATGCATAGTTCTAAAATTTTATCATTGCCATGTCTCGCACTAGTCATAGTTGGTGTCGTTCCGTATTTGTTACATTCATTCACATCGCACCCAGCCTTAATACATAGGAGAAATAAATCAAAATAATTACGACGAGCACTTTTGAGGAGAAGAAAATCACCTTTTTTAGGGGAACGATAATTCAAATTAGCCCCTTGTTGAATTAAGTATTCTTGGTGTTTAATCGACATTTTACCACAGTCTTTATATAATCTTTCCCCTAGAAGATCAGCTTCAAATTCATCCACTTCTTCAATACTTTTTTTGAACTCTTCAATACTTTCTGAATCAATTCCCAATTCCTTTAATTTCTTTAAACGTTCATCGTCAACATTGTTAATGACAATATTTTTCACTTTTATCACTCTTCTTTCTATTTGTGAGCATTAATAATTTTCTTCATTTTTACTCGAGCTTGCTCAAGCAATTCTTGAGGAGATAATTCTTTTGAATAAATAATAGTATCTTTTTCTTCTTTCCTATCTTCCATTATAATTTTTTTATTCTTTTCATATTCTATAGCTTCTTTTAGAAAATTGGCGGTTTGAAAGTTTTTACTTATAGTAGCATAATCTAAAGCTGACAAGTAATAAACGTCTCTTTGTTCAAGATGAGCACCTAATAAATACAATAGTTTTACATTATTCAATTCATATGGCAGACGAGCCAAAATTATAAGTGGTGAAGGATGATTATCGTCAAACTGATTAAAATCTGCTCCCGCACGAATAATGGACCAAAATAGTTCGTCTAAAAGGCCAACCTTATCAGGATTCTTTACTTTTTGGGTAGCTATTTTATTTAAGAAACAAAAATAATCAAAATCTGTCCCTTTTCTTACCGCATCAAGCCAATCATAATCATATTCACCATTCAAATATATATATTTTTCTAATTGTGCAGCTCGTTCATAATATGAATAATCGCCCAAATCAAAGTGCGATTGTTCTTGATGATCCTGGAATATTTTCATACTTTCGTCATCAAGTTCATAAGACTTTAAAATTTCATCGCGACGATTATTGAGTTCCTCAACATTTAAATCACTTATATCTATTTTATTTCCCATAATTTTTTTTACCATTCAAGCACTTTCTTCTATTTGTGATCATTGACAATTTTCTTCATTTTTACTCGAGCTTGGTCAAGCAATTCTTGAGGAGATAATTCTTTTGCTGAAATAATCATATCTTTTTCTTCTTCCCTATCTTCCCTTCCAATTTTCTTATTATTTTCATATTCTATAGCTTCTTTTAGAAAATCGGCAGTTTGGAAGTTATTACTTATAGTAGCATAATCTAAAGCTGACAAGTAATAAGCGTCTCTTTGTTCAAGATGAGCACCTAATAAATACAATAATTTTACATTATTCAATTCGTGTGGCAAGCGGGCCAAAAGCATAAGTGGTGAAGTAGAATTCTCGTCACAACGATTTAAATCTGCTCCAGCACGAATAATGGACCAAAAGAGTTCATCTAAGAGACCAAATTTATCAGGATTCTCCACTTTTTTCGCAGCTATTTTATTTAAGAGACAAAAATAATCAAAACCTGTCCCTTTCCTTACGGCATCAAGCCAATCATAATCATATTCACCATTTGAAGAGATATATTCTCTTAATTTTACAGCCCGTTCATAATCTAAATAACTTTCCAAATAATTGCCCGAATCGTCTGATATGTCTTGATGATCCTGGAATATTTTCATACTTTCGTCATCAAGTTCATAAGACTTTAAAATTTCATCGCGACGATTATTAAGTTTCTCAACATTTAAATCACTTATATCTATTCTATTTCCCATAATTTTTCACCATTCAAGCACTTTCTTCATCTTTTTTTTAGCCATTTCCAAAGCATCAGCTGACGTCATATTCTGTTCATAGTCCATAGCTTCTTTCAAAAATTCTCTATCTTCAGTTTTTACAGCATAATCAATTGCTCTTTTTTCGTCTTTATCAACGGCAAAAAGATCAGCTCCTAATAGATATAACAATCTTATTTCATCACCCCAATTTGTTTTACGGCATACATAAGAGCAGTTTTTCCTTCACTATCACAAGCATTTATATCTGCTCCAACGCGAATTGAAGGAATGAAAAGAGCAAACAAAGCCAAATTACGAATACTTGGCTCATATGGTAACCATGGAGACTCCTTCGTCACATAATCAAATAATTGTTGCGTTGAAATATTAATTCTTTCATCAGTAGGTGGGAAAAGACGTCCATACTTTTTTAGACTTCGATTATCCAATTGATAATAGTGCAAAATTTCCTGTCGGTTAGCGTTTAACTCCTCAACACTCATATCCATTATATTTAGATTTGCCACAACTAGATTACCTCCTTAACTTTCATAGTGTTTTGTTTTCTGTTTTCCCTTATCCATAATTCGTTTAGCGGCTTCCCTAACTTTATCCAAATCCGTACACTGAATATTGGATACTGTTTCCAAAACATCACAACTATCGTTACCATAAATTACAACACTATAAACATCGGAATCGACACTATCACAATCAATTTTATTTTGATCGTTCGCCAAAGATAATTGATCATCATTATAAACTAGCCAGTTAATAGAATAAGAGTACGTCTTCTTTCCCTTACCTACTTGATCATAAACTTGTCCCATAAAGGAGATAAAATTTTTGATATCCACTAAATAAGTAGAAGGCATTACTACTTGTGATGACATAAAGCGATAACGCGATTTTCCATCATTATCTATATCATTAATAACTATTAATTTCAAATCGTCATCATCTTTTAATAAAACGCCATTTTCATAAATCTTTACATCTAAATCAGCGGCATATTTTATTAAATTATTAATTAACGCATCATGTGGTAAATCAGAAAAATATATTTCCCCCATATCAGTCCATTCACTATTAGCGGAACCAAAAATATCGTATCCCCGTTTGACATAGCAGGTTTCATCACCAAAGTTTCTAACGAGATTTGGTATTGATGGTGTTAGAACTAACTGACCATTTTGTAATTTGATTTTTTTAATTTCTTCATCTATTTCAGCTTTTTTCTTCTTTTCCATTTCTTCAAATGTCTTGGTATATTCAGTAATTAAATCTTCCATCATTTGGGTTTTATCTTTTAATTCGTTATATTGGTCAACAAATATGGATTCAGCCATTATTTGTTTTAAATCCATAGTAGTATCAATTTGTGTATCAGATTGCATTTCCTCAATCAATTTCTTTAAACCTTTATCTTTAGATTTTTTGATGCTGGATTCAAAGCTCTTAACATCATCTTCGATTTTTAACATATCTTCAATAATGTTGGTATAGACGTCCTTTTTACAAAATCCTCCCATCTGAATTAAAAGATAGGCATCCATAATAGCTTGTTTACACTCGGAACAAGAAGGGAGTTTGGTATACAAGTCACGATGATCATATATTTCTTGATAGATTAAAGTAACTAAATTTAATAACCCGCCATCGAGATTATTATCATCAGTAAATTTTTGAAGAATAGAAAACATTCGACTAGGTTCCATATAGTCAAGTCTAATAATTTTATTTCTTCGCATCATCGGTTCTGACAAATCTACCCGCATATCATTTTTACATAAAAACACTTGAAGTTTACCAAAATTTTCAGGATTTATTTTGACATCACCATGTTGAATAGTGTTAACTATTCCTTCTTGTAAAAAGTTATTGAAAAAAGTATCTGTTGAATCACGAGCTTTATCGTACTCATCCATTTTTACGATGACGTAATGCCCCTGATTAACTATATTAATGGCTTTTAAAATCGTTCCTGGAAGTCTTATCTTCGATGTGTCATTCTCAAACGTTGCGACGACGTCAACATCTTCATATAAATCGCTCTTACCTGTTTCGGCATCCAATTGATAGTTTATGAAATCAATTTTTTCGCCGAGCAATTCAGAAGCTACTTTGGTATATGCTTCAACAAAACTTGTTTTTCCGGCACCACTAGGTCCATCTAAACAAAGCGAAAATACTTCTTGTCCAAATGACTGTTTATTTAGTAAATAATACAAACCTAAATAGGCTTTCGACAATATATAATCTTCCAAAAAGTAATTGTTTTTTTCAAATAATTTTTTTAGTTCTTCTTTTGTAATCTTCATCATTTACTACATCTCCTTTACTTTAACTTTATTACCATTATCGACATAACACAAAGTCTCAAATCTCTTTTCATTTACTTTGATTAGTCCATCTAATATATCATTAGCGTTGTGAACAGGATAAATAAATCCATTAAAATTATCAAGATCATATCGACCATAGCTATGTTCAAAACAGAACCAATAAACTTGCGTTTTTTTGGAGAGATTAATCACTTCATAGCGAGGATCAAAATCGGAAAAGACAACACACTTTTCAGCTTTTTTATCAATTAAATAATTATCAATATTGCGATTAATAAGTTTATATTTGATATGACAAATATCTGATCTTTGAAGAAAAGAATCTACAGTTTGACTAAAACCAGCACTTTGTAAAAGAAGAGCCAAATCTTTAACTTCGATATTCTTATCCGCACTTTCAAATTGTACATTTACGCGTTCATTAAATCCCACTAATACCTTGACATCTTTTTTCAACAATTCAATAGCAATGGTCGCCAATAAATTACTATAATTACTCATGCTTCCTGACATATCAAAATAGAAGGATAATGGCACATTTTCATTTTTTCCATCAGCATAATCATAGCCATATTTATCATTTAATACTTTGGTCAATTGATGAGTTTTAGAGTGAACGATGACATCTTTAATATTCCATTTGTAAAAGCCAGCGCTCTTTTCTAAAGAATTGGTTCGATGATTTAAATCGCTATTTCGCTTACAAAATCTTTGATTTAAAAATTTACTGATCAAAGTCCGAAAAATACTTTCAGGTAATTCGGTATTACTATTTGCATCAATAGAATAACCAGGACCTCGTTCACGATTTTCAAAAGAAGGCAACTCACCTAAACGATCAAAAAATTCATTGCGCGGTTGATTAGTAGTATACTGTTGTTCTTCTGATGGTTCAAATGGTTCTTTCTCCGGTTGTAGATTTTCACGTTGCGGATCACTTTTTTGTTCTGGAGACGCCTCTTTGTCACTCTTCTCACTACTTTCCTGTGGCTTTGGATCACTATCAGGAACTTTGTCCATCTCCGTAGAATCTTGCGGACTCATCTCTTCTGATGAGATAGTTGAATCAACATTCTCATCTGGTGATGTGCTTTGTTCATCATCTTTAGATTTTGATGAATCAGCATCACTTTCTTTTTCGTTTGAAGTATCTTTTTCTTCTAAATCAGTACTTTCAGAATTCTTATCCTTTTTCTTTGAAAAAGATGAATTATTATCTGATGTTGATTTCGAAGAAGTAGTATCATCAACATCTTGAGCTTCTGTCTGCTCACCATTACTACTATCTAACTCTCTATCTAAATCTGTTTTATCAGATTCATCCATTTCTATTGTTTCGCCTTCTTCCGACAAATTCAATTCATTGTCACTTGTTGATGAAGCATCAGATTCTTCTAATTCATCAGCATTCATTTGACTACCACCATCACCATTGGAATTATCTGATTCGCCATCATCACCAGTAGCGTCATCATCCGGCAAATCACCATCTAGCGGTAAAGAAGAAGATGGTAATTGTTGTTGAAAAAAGGATTCACTTTCAACATTGGCATCACTTTCCCCTTCTAAATTTTGATTATCATCAATTTCTTCCTCACTCACCATTGCGACAGTAATGTCGGTTTGATCACCACCACTACTTTCTGAATCTTCTGGCGGATTGGATTGTTCACTTTCTTCTAGTGCTGGGGATGAAGATGGTGAAGAATTTGGTTTTTGATTGCTTCCACCTAGTTGGTTTGTATTAAACTCAGACTCTTCTTCACCTTTTTCATTAGAAGATTGATTTTCACCCTTACTTTGATTGTCTTCTAAACTATCACTAGATTTTTGTTGGCCTTGTGAGCCTTCTAAATTATCACTTGGTTCTTGTTGGTCTTGAGAACCTGCACCATCTTTTTGAGATTCATTTTCACTAGTTGAAGAATCCTTTTCTTTTTGTGGTTGATTGGCTTTTTCAATTTCATTCCTATCATCATCCCCTGCCGATGATTGGTCACTATCATCAACTTGAGGACTTTGCGATTGCTCAGAATTATCTTTTTTTGAATCTTCACCATTATCGCTTTCTAACATATCTTTGATAAACTTCCAAAATTTCACAAACATCCCCCACTTATGGCTTTTTATTATATTTTCTTCAAGCAATTTAGTCAACAATTTTTACCGGTTTTCCTTGAATTTTCAAGGCAAACAGATTATAATATAGAGCTAATTAAAAAAGGGGGAATATTATGAAAGTCATAGATGGCATATTACAAGAAGTTTGTAATGAAGATTTAAATGATGGACACTTTGACATCCCCAATGGGATCGTTAAGATTCGTCAAAGTGCTTTTAGTAATTGTTCAAAGTTAAAATCGGTATTTTTTCCACAATCTGTCATTGAAATTGGCAATCGAGCTTTCAAAAATTGTCGTGCTTTAGAAACTGTCATTATGAGTCCTAATGTTAGAAAAATTGGTCGCCAAGCGTTTTGTAATTGCTTTAATCTGTCAAAACTTGATTTGCCTTCTAACCTCGAAGAATTGCATGATGAAGCTTTTAAGAATTGTCAAAGCATCAAAAAAATTAACATTCCTCCCCTTTTAACCAAACTTCCTAATAACGCTTTTTTAAATATGCGTTCTTTAGAAGATATTACTGTATCTCCCGACAATAAAGCTTTTTCAACATTTGAACATAAAATTCTCATTGACAATCACCTTCAAGCGTTAATCTTGTATGCAGCAGGTTGTCCAGACAAAACATTTTCTTTAAAGGACTATTGTGTTAGCAACGATAATGGTTCAGAATCAGAAATTATAAATTATATGACTTCCGTTATAAGTTTTATAACTTCAATAGGAAGTTATGCTTTTGCTGGAGCTAAAAATCTTGAAGAATTGACTATATGTTCTTGTACTGATCAAATTAGTGCAAATGCTTTTAAGGATTGCGACAATTTAAAAACTCTCAATGTTGAAGGGATTCCTTTTTCTAGCTCACAATTTCTCTTTATTAATTTAGAAAATAGAGCTAATGCCAAAGAACTAGATATACCACCATTTCCTTTTGAGACAATCAATTTTAAAGGGGATTTTGTTAGAATTGGCTTTGAAGCATATTCCTTTTTGCCAGTTAATGGTTATCAATCAAGTTTTAGAAATGTAAAAAACGTAACATTGCCTACAAATGGTAGTTACCTAATCGACCGTCAAGCTTTTTCCAATTCTTGTCCAAATTTAGAAAAAGTCTTCATCCCAGCAGCTGTCTCACGAATAATAGATAATGCTTTTCCAAGCACAACCGAATTAATATTTGAAAATGGTTTACATTTTAAGAATTTACATAATATGGAACGTGATGTAGATTTTCTTGGCGAATACGAACTATACGCTTTAAATGATGAAGATGGGACATACTTCATAAAACATGGCGATAACGTCATGACAATTACCAAAAAACAAATTCAAAACATATGTTCCCATCCCAAAGAAATTTTATCAAATCCCATCTTATTTATAACCTATATGAATGATTTACTGGAACATGACTTAGTCATCAAACCACTACTAAATGGCATCTTGATGACGAGTATGGGTGAAAAAACAAAAAGAATTTTATTTGCCAACTTAAAAAAAGATGACGCTTTCTTTATCAACGTCTTAGAAAACAGCAAATTGTTAGACGAATTGGACGAAGATACCAAAGACCTATTATCGTGGGACAATCACTTCAATAAAGTAATCGACTATATCAATGTTTTACGAAAATATAACATAACTGATCCCATCTTACACCATAAAATTCTCATGAATAAATATCCGGTTGAAAAATTGGAACAATTAATTAAATTGGATCTACCACTACTCGAAAAAATATTAACGGAAAGTCATTTTTTTGATAGTGATCTTTCTAATATGCCTAAACCAGTTCTCACTTTGACAAATGCTATTTTAGCTAATGATAATTTGACGACTTTTTTCAATCTAATCAAAAAGTATGACATAAAAGATAAGTATCTCTATAACAAACACTTTATAGGTATAGCTGATAATCCCCTCTTTGCCCAAATGCTCAAAGTATATGACGCCAATACGAAAAGAGTTTTAAAAATGAGTCAAGCAATTAATGATCATTCAACTGATTTAGAAAATTTAGCTAATTTACTCATCCTTATGAAAATAACGGGGGCTTTAGAAGAAGATGCAATTACCAGGCAAAGAGCTAGTACTTTTATTTGTGAAAAAATTTTTGATGAGTATTTGCCAACAGGTGAAAAAAATGCGCATTGCATAGTCGGTGACGATCTCCATCGCATCTTTAATTTTAAAGATGTTTGTAATGAATTTGATGAAGGATATGCGAAATTCTTCCTCGAAAATTATGCCCAATTATATGAAGAAGAGAAAAATAGATCAGGATTTATTGAAAGAACCTATGCTAACTTTAAAATACTTTGTAAAACTAATACTTCTCATAAAGGTGAACAAAGACCATTAAAAGTGACAATTGATAAATGTCGCAATTACTTTAATGAGATAAAATTTGATGGTGTCACTGAGGATTTAATAGAATTAGCCGCAAAACTTGGTAAATGGTTTGATAAAAATGAAGATTTTATCAAAGCTAAAGGAGTTTATTATGAATCCTTTGAAGCTCCAAGGAATATCTTTACCTCTAGCTATATAGATGATGTTGGTAAAGTTATTTATGACAATTCCCCAACTAATGATTTGCGTGAAGAGATAAGTCCGGACTTTTCTTATGAGTGGCTTCCAAAGCAAGATGCTGACAACTTAATTTTGGGAAAATATTGTAATTGTTGTGCTCACGTGGCAGGAGCTGGTTCTGGTATTATGCGAGCTAGTATGATCAGTCCGGATTGTCAAAACTTAATCATTCGTGATGGCCACGGTCAAATCGTTGCGAAAGCTACTATTGCTGTTAATCGTGAACAAGGTTATGCCGTCTTTAACACGATAGAATCATCCCTAAGTGTTCGTTATAGTAGTATTTTAACCAAAATAACCAAGGCCTTTTTACGAGGAACGAAAGCTTTCTTTGATTCTTATAACACAAATAATCCTGACCAACCATTAAAAGAAATAACTGTTGGCAGTAAGAGAAACACCATTTTTGATTTTCTCGATGATGAAAAATATCCAACCGTTCCAGTTCATCAGTCTTTGAAATATGGCGATTATGCCATTACAAACTTCGGTTATGATGGTGATTGGTCCGTTAGTCAAAAATTATTAATTAAAAGTAGGAGGTGAAAAAATGGAATATGATAAAAATAGTAAAGTTATTGTCATACCGGAAGGAACAGTAGCAATTCCTGAGCAAGCTTTTAAAGATTTTACTAATCTTGAAGAAGTTATTTTACCAGATTCAGTTGAATCGATAGGCGTTAGTGCTTTTGAGGGATGTACTTCCTTAAAGAAAATCAATTTACCAGAAAACTTACAAGCGATTTATCCGCATGCTTTTTGGCATACAGATAAACTTGAGACCATCTCTCTTCCCAAACATATATTTTATATTGGTAACGAGGCTTTTTCAGATCCTACTACTATTCTCTTTGACGAATTAGAACCCATTGCTGCTTCCAATCTAGTGTTTTTAGGTTTTGGTGATCGTTGCGGATATCTACTTTTAAAAGATGGACGATACTTTGGTACTATGCGACTATCAGGCTATGGATATCTTCCAGTCCAACCTGAACAAATACAAGAGATAACTAATCACGATTATTACATAAATGTTGTTGGAAAAAAGAAGTTTATATTTGATGAAATAGATGGTGAAATTATTGTTAAACAAATTGATGTCGAAGACAATAATGAGACTTGGGTAATTGACACGGGCTGGAATACCAATATTTTAGGAAATAACTATGATTTACAGCCATATCAAGATTTCTTCTTCAAATCCCCAGCTATTATTTATCTTCTATATGAAGAAATGAAAAAACAAGCTCTAAATCTTTTAGAACAGTATAATATAAAAGATAGTATTTTAAATAAAATTGTTGAAGAAAACCATGTAGATAACACCAATCCCCTTTGTAAAGATACAATAGAGTTTCTAGCTCGTAATATTAGTCCAACCCTCGAACAATTCATTAAGCATAATTATCAAAACAAATGTTTATACCTACCCTTTTGGTTTAAAAATAATGACTATCTGCTTGATTATTGTCAATTATTAGATCAATATCACCGCCAAGATGGAGCTTTGTTAAAATCCCACTTTGCTATGTCACTTCCTACTACATATCAAATAAAATTATTAAAGTATTGGAATCCCCATATTAAAAGAGTTCTTCAAGCTTTTGATTTGGATAAAATACCAATTGCGATGTATGAAAGCATCATAGACAAGCCTTATTTTGAAAATATTAATAAGTGGGGATCTGAGCTAGATGCACGATTAATTCCCGTATTCAATCTATTAGAAACAATGGGAGCCTTTACTTTTGATAAAAAACAGAGTCAACAGAGTTGCAACTTTATTGTTGAAAATTTAATTGATAAAGATATATCATGTTTTACTTATATTGAACCACGAGAGGAATATGATCGAGAATTTAGTGAATTTTTTAAAAAGAATTACCAAGAATTATTTACGATTGAAAGTAATACTAAACATTTTATTGAGAGTATCTATAATCAATTTCGCTTCATATCAAAAACCAGTTCTTCAAATAGGGGTAGTCAGCATCATTTAAAAGTTACTCTTGATAAATGTAAGAGTTTCTTCTTGATGAATGATTTTGGAAAAGTAGCTGATACTGATCGCGTTTTAGCCGAATATCTCGGTAAATACTATTCTGACATCGACGTTTTAAAAGCTGCTAAATTGATTATCCAAGAAGCACAAATGGCACCACGAAATATTTTTACCAACGATAATAATCCTCAAAACGACATCAATGGGTTATCCGAAAGCGGTCTATATTATGAGTGGTTACCAAAGCAGTCTCTTGACAATTTAATTCTCGGTAAGCTATGTAATTGTTGTGCTCACGTCGCTGGTAATGGAGCTGGTGTTATGCGAGCTAGTATGATTTTAAATAATTGTCAAAATCTAGTCATTCGCGATGAAAACAAAAATATCATTGCTAAGGCCACTCTGCACGTCGACAAAGAAAAAGGCTATGGCGTTTTCAACGTTCTTGAAATATCTAACGAATATTTTCCTGTTAATACAAGTGAAATTGATGATGAACAAGATGCCTATTTCACTAATTATTGCGATGAAAAATTGGAAAGAATATACACAACTTTTATGGATGGATGTCACCGGTTTATTGAACAATATAATATTAATAATCCTCATAAACCTATTACTACTTTAACCATTGGTACGAGAAAAAATCTCTTAAATGGTGAGTTTGAAAAACACGGTAATACGGATACTACTCCACTACCATCACTCGATTACTCTATGTTTGCTTTCTATAATCAAAATGAAATTATTGGTAATTGGCACAATGATCACGATAAAGGACAAAAACTTCTATATAAAAAGGAAAAAGCCTAAAAATAGGCTTTTTTATTGTAAAAATGTAATTCGTTCTAAATTATCTTTTAATTCCCAAGGATAATTATCTAGTTCTTAAACTAGAAACATAAACCACTTCTATAACACTAATTCTCTCAATAATTACTAAGGTAATTAATAGTTCTATCAATGTAAATCAATCTCCTACTATTTATCAATAACAATCTTATCTCTATCTAAATAAACTATAATATTTCTTTTCAGAAGATTATTTTTATTATTGATCTTTTCCTTGCCATCATAAATATAATATTGCGAAGAAACATCATATAAAGATGGATTACTAGAAACTAATAGATAGCTATCTTTTATTTCATTGAAACGCTTTTCAGATATGTCACCAGTTAAGTAAATAAAATTGTTACCTTCGCTAACTCTAACCATTAAACCTTTATCTTCCATTGAAGCATCATTAATATATGGATAGATATCAATTTCCAAATCCCCAAAATTAATTTTTTCATCATTAGTCAATGTTACATTAATCGCAAAATTATCTTGGAGAGTTTCCTCAAGTTGTGAAATATTGTCTGAAGTATATAAATAATCATTTAAATAGACATAACTGACCTGATAATTTTCTAAAATAAAACTGGCATTCTCAATACATTTATCATCACGATTGGTCAATATTAAATAATCTATTTTCTGAATATTGTTGATCTGTAAAGAATCTAATAATTCTAATAAATCCTCTTCAAGACCCGTATCTATTAAAACTACTAAATCATTCTTTTTAATTATTTCTATTTCTGAATTACCAAGATCATAAAAATAAATTTGTGTTGCCAGATCACGATCAATTGCCTTTTTATCCTCATTTTTATTTTGTAAGAATAAAGCTATTACCAAGATTAAAATTATCAAGATAATGCCAAGTAAAAGGAAAAGTCTATTCTTCTTATTCATTCTATCACCTATTATAATATCATTATATCACGATTTAATATTTTATGTAAAAAGAACCGATGATTCGGTTCTATGATTTGTTCTTTTTAGAAATAATATCTTTTGCTGATGCCGTAATCTTATTTAGTGCATTTAAAAATTTGTTATTATTAGATTCTTCTTTATCATTTTCTTTGAGAACCGGTAAATTTTTAAAATTTAAACCAGCATTATTTTCTATCATTGTAAAATTTTTATCAATATAAAAAATCTCTTCTGGCTTTTTACAAGTTCCTTTTGTCACCCATTTTCCTCTATTGTTTTGAATTGATTTAGTACTACTACCAATACCACAAGTAAAATGGATATGATTAGCGTTCGCTGTTTCTTGACCTTCAAGACATATTTTTTCACCAGCTTTAATTATCTTCCCAACTTTAAGGCCAAATTTTGCGATATCACTATCTTCAAAATGCACGGCAGTCATAAATATTTTCGTAGTTCCAAAAGCTGGTGTTTTGACTGGATTAACAGACTCTAAAAATATTTTATTTGATATATTTGGATTACCGATACCATTAAGAGCAGTTATCTTCATATCAACTGGCGCATATAGATAATCACGACCACCATCCATTCCCGCTATATCAATTGGATAATCTTTGTAATTGGTCTCTTTCCAATGATCAATGTGATTTCCACTATTATAACTTTGAGTAATTCTTAAATAATGCATTGGAAACTTTGCATAGTCTTCATACCCTTTAGTAAAACTGAATGCCATTTTCATTCCTCCTATCTCTTCTCTCTAATATATTATAAGGAGAAAAAGAAAAGGAGAAACTGCGAATATCATAAGAAAAAAAGCTATATTTATAGCTTAAAGTTATTTATTTTTTATTGTTTTCTTTAAAGTGTATCCCTGTTCTTCTAAAAAAGTTTTAGAGCCACTCAAGGCTGAATCAAAACCATTACCATTAACGTTTTTGGCACATTCCTGACGTTTCTTTTCCGCTTCTAGTTGACTTTCAAATTCATCTGACCTTCGCATTACGTTGTCAAAATATTCATAATCTAAATCTTCCTTTAAAACTTTACATTTTGAACAAGCCATCTTATTCTCTAATTGCTTTTCTTTTTTTAAAAATTCATTTTCCATCGCTAAATCATCCTTTCCTATTCAGTTATAATATTAAAAAATTATCTTTTTATTTTAATTTACCAATGTACATATCTTGAAATATACCAGGTTTTTCTATTAATTCGTCATATTTCCCATTTTGAATGATCTGTCCATTATCAAATACTAATATAAAATCACAGTTTTTTAAAGTCGTTAATCGATGCGCAATTGATATAATCGATGTTTTATTTTCCCTTTGTAATTGTTCTATCTGCTGTTGAATATATTTTTCGGAAGTATTATCTAAAGCACTAGTTGCTTCATCTAAAATAAGAATTTTAGGTTTCCTTAAAAATACTCGCGCAATTGCTATCCTTTGTCTTTGACCTCCAGATAAATTCGTTCCGCCTTCTGATAAAACAGTGTCATATCCATTTGGCAATGATTCTATAAAATCAGCAAGATAGGCTTTTTGAGCAGCTTGTTTTATTTCTTCATCCTTGACTTTTTTAGACATTCCATAACAAATGTTTTCTCTTATCGTACCTGCTATTAGAAATGGATTTTGCGGAACTAAAGCCATTATGTCAGCAATATTTTTTCGCGATAAATTCTCTAGATTTTGACCATCAATAATAATATTACCTGCAGTATTTTTTTCTAATTTAGTCAATATTTTTATAAAGGAAGATTTACCACATCCCGAAGGACCAGCTATTCCTATATATTCTCCTTGTTTAATATCTATATTTAAATTTTTAATAACTTGTTTTTTACTATTCTTATATGAAAAACTGACGTCTTCAACATGAATGATACTTTTTGATGAAACTACTTCAGCTTTATTTGTAGACTTTTTATATGAGAAATCTTTTTCTAAATCAATTATCTTAAAATATTCTTTAGCCAAAATAGTTGATTCTGATAATTCATCAAAAATTCGATGCAATTCACGTAATGGTGTAGTTAGTTGCGTAAAACATAGATATGCTGTTAAAACAGTACCAACACTGATAACGCCCTCACCGGCTAAATAAGCAGACATACCAATTACTAAGACAGTAAAAAAAGCTTCATTAATAAACTTTAAGCAATCATAGAAAGCCATTGCTTTATGATGTTTCATTTCTTTTTCTCTTAACCATTCCGATCTATTAGTAAATCGATCAACTTCTGCTTCAGCATTATTAGTGACTCTTATAACTTCCAAACCATTTATTAACTCAACCATTATCCCATCCATAGATGATTTCTCTTCCATTAATTCGACTCTGATACCTTTTTGCGTAGATATTTGTCTAAAAATAATGATAATCCCAATCGGAATCACAAATAACATTAAAAAAGATAAAAATAATGGCAACTTAGAAAAAATGACAATTATGGCCGCAACACCACTGAATATAGCGGGAGCAAAATCCATAAATAATAACTTTAATAATTTTATCGTACCATCCAAACTTCTATTTAATTTGCCGTGAATATTTCCCGTCATATTTTCTTTAAAATAAGATAATGGCGCATGTAAAAGCGAACTGATTGCTTTTGAACGCGCATCTTTTTCACATCTAGTACACGTATCTTCAACAATAACTCTTCGCACTACTTTTATAATTTCATTTGTAACAGTTACCACTAATATGAACAATAGAAAGGGAACAATTTTCATAAATGATAAATTTTCTTGTTGTAAAACATCATCTGTCAATTTACCAATTGATAAAGGCAATAACTGGCCTAAAAGAGCGGAGATCACCATTATGATTATGATAATGATAAAATTAATCTTTTGTCTTTTATTTAACATTTGATAAATTCTTTTCACTAAATTTTGTTTTTTATTCATACTAACACCATATTCTAAGTATTTTAAATTCTTAATTTTATTCCTATTCTTTACCATTAATAATACGTAAAAAATTCACCTAACAAAATGATGATATAGGTGAAGATGAAATATATTAATATCACTATCTAGAGTAGATAATAACTTTTCCAATTATTGGATTTCATTTATTTTTTTAACACTTTTTCTAAAAATATTTTACTTTCAAATGCTCCTCTTTTAGAACTTTTTTCTTCAGAAGTAGCTATTACTTCTTCTAACGTTGAATTTTCTAATTTTGCTAAATATTTAATAATTTCTAACATATCTGCCAATTCTTCAATTCGATCTTTACCAGTTGCATTTAAAACTTCTTGATATTCTTCATTTAACTTTTTTTCTAGTTCAACTTTATATTCTTCATCAGTTAAAATTCTAGTAATTGGTTCTTCGCCATTTGACTTAATTATTTCAGGTATCTTATCTCTTACCAATTTGTTATATATTTGCATCCTATTTTCACTCCTATTTCAATAAAAAACAAAAGCACCTAATTTCAACATTGGTCGATTTCAGACGCTATTCCCAATATGAGACTGCATTTGATTTATCAATCAAATGGATCATTTTTTTATTGGTTTCTTTGACATACTCATCGTATCATAAAGGTTATTTTTTTACAAGGAATTTTATCTTTTTAATCGGTAATCAATTTATATCCGAAAAGAAGAACTTACAACAAAGTTTAAGCAATAGAAATAAAGTATTAATTAACAATAGTTTTCTATATAACATTTTTTTAATATATTGACAAAATCAACAAAAGCGTTAAAATAAATGGTGCTTTGAAGGAGGGTTTTTATATGAGTGTAACTAAGACTGTAGAGCAAAAGGTCCTAGACAATAGAAAGGTAATTTTACAAACTTCCAGAGAAATTTGGAATAATGGGTATGAAAATACTGAAAGCAAAATAATTTTACCGTATTTGACGGATGATGAGTTATTAGCAAGATATAGAAGAATTAAACCAATCGTATCTATTGATAACGTTTATTATTATTTAAAAAGATATAATGTTAATATGATGAGAACCCAAGCTTATCTTTGGAATCTAAGCAAAGATATTAGAGCAAAAGTAGATATGACTGATGCCAAAACGATTGCTGAATTTCCATGTTATCATACTTATGGTTATGTTGGTTTCTTTAAACCATCTATAGCTGAAGTTCTTCAACAATTTCCTGATGATGTCGTAGATGAAGCAAATGCTTTTTATATGACTAGTTCACCAGAAAATGCATATGATTTAAATATGCAAAAAGAAATAATAAATGCTGGATGTCATCAATCTACCGTAAAGGCATTAGTACTAAAAAGATAACACTTTATAAGTACGTTGAATTATTAATAACAAATGATTTTTTAATCGACAAAAGAAAACTATTTTCACACGGATATTGGTCGACAACATGTAAGTGTGTTGTCTGAATTATCATAAATTTAGTATCAATTTTTATTGTATAAAGAACGTTTGTTTAATATAATCGTTTTGGGAATATTTAATTAGTTTAGGTACTATTCTCCTTTACTTTTTCAAGTGAAAGGAGGTGAAGTTATGAAAAAAACAGAGAAATATCTTTGTACTATCATAATACTCCTTATTATTGTGATTTTAATCATACTAATAAAAATAGTACCAACTGTATAAGTCGGTACTAATCTTAAATTTTAGGAATAGTACCTAACTCTGCAAAATTAGGTATTCCTCTTTTATTTTATGCAAGTTTCCTTGACACATTCATAATAACATAAAAAAGAATTTTTTGCAAATTCTCTATATTAAAGTTCGAAAGATTCCGAACAAACTCATAACTGGTTCCCTTAATAAGGACGTACAACAGCTTTAATTATTACACATATCTATAAAATATTTAAATATATTATTCATATTTTCATTAATTTTGTATAAACTTTCTGGATGAAATCTTACTCCCATATAGAACCTTTTATTTTTGGATTCAACTACATCGGCATAACCATCTTCACAAATTGCTACTTTTTCTAAAAATGGCAAACTATCCACGGCTTTTTTATGCCTTGAATTTACTTTTATTTCTTTTTGCTTAACAATATTATAAAATTTTGATGATGGATCAATATATATTTGATGAACATAATTTTCTGTTATTTGATTATGTTTTTCAGGATTAGAAATTTCATATGTTGTACCACCTAACGCTCTAACAATGACATTTTGTCCACAGCATATACCTAAAGTTGGAATGTCATGATCATAACAATATTTTGCCACTATCATTTCATAGTTATCACACGCTCCTCCACCTTGAAATATAATTCCATCACATAGATTAATTTGTGTGATTAATGAATCATATTCTTCTTGTGAGAAATTGTTAACCCAATTATCTTCTACATCTATTTTTTCATTTTTAGGTAACAAGATGCCAATCGCTACTGCTCCATTATCAAATATTGCTTGTTTTATTTCATCTCTTATATACATATCAGGTCTTATAGAATCTTTCTTATAATGTTTTGAAACTATGCCTATTATAACTTTGCTCATTTTTTGTAGCCACCTTATTTACATTACTAAAATACTATTGTGTATTTCTTCGTCAAAATGCATGTGAATTTTCTAAATTGATAAATATCAATTTAAACTATAAAAATTATAGCATACTTTAGAAAATTTAAAAACTCGAACCATAAAAGTCCGAGTTTTCTATCATTATGGTGGGGCGTTAGGGATTCGAACCCTAGACCCACTGATTAAGAGTCAGTTGCTCTACCAACTGAGCTAACGCCCCAATAATTCAATCAATACATATGTAAATAATTGAACTATAATCAATTATAGCATATAATTCATATTTTTCAAGCAAAAATGAAAAAAAGATGCTAAAAGCATCTATTGGCAATAACCTTCTCCCACTTCTTCACCTTCAACGTATTCTTGACCAGCAATACCACATGAAGTTTTAGTAATACTATCTTTCAAATATCCACCAAACGTATTAATGATACCAATTATGATAACCGAAATTAAAGCAATTATTAAAACATATTCAACTAAGGCTTGACCCTTTTCATTTTTCACTCAAAATCACCTTACCCTTTTGATACTTTAATTTTATACTTAATGACCATTTTTGTCAATATGATATCAAGGACAAAACTCCTATTCAAACTTTTAAATTTATATGATATTATTAGTTTGGTGGTATTATATGATAGATAAAATAAATATCATAGAAGCAAAAACTTTTAAACAACGACTATTGGGATTAATGTTTAAAAAGAATATCGATTATGCTTTACTATTTAAAAGATGTAATAGTATTCATACCTTTTTTATGAAAGAAAAAATTGATGTGGTTATGACTGATAAGAATAATAAAGTTCTATACATAAAAAAAGGTTTAAATAAAAATAGAATTATACTTCCTAAATGGGGTGTTTATAATACATATGAATTTCCCAATAACTTTATTAAAGATTTAAAAATAAATGACTATTTAAAAATCAGAGAAAAATAAATTTCTCTGATTTTATTTAGGCAAATAATACCCAACCAATAACTATTATACCAATAATTACACGATATATCATAAATATTTTAAAGTCATTATTGCGCAAATATTTTAATAAGAAACTGATACATAATAATCCGGAAATAAAAGATATTAGTACTCCGACTATGAAAATAGATGCATTCGCAACAATTAAATCAAAACCATTTTTGATGAGGAATAAACATACTGATCCACAAACAATAGGTGCTGATAAGTAAAAAGAAAATTTAGCAGCATCTTCTTTTGTTAACTTTAAACCACGCGCCGCAGCAATGGTGGTTCCACTTCTAGAAAATCCAGGAATGAGTGCAAATACTTGACTACATCCAATTAAAATGGCATCTTTTAACGTCAATTTATCCAAGCTCTTTTTATTAGGCATCTTTTTATCAACGATATAAATTAATATTCCCATAAAGATGAGAGCAAGAGCAATTAATATGAATTGTTTACGGAAAAAGCTCTCAAAAACGTCTTCAAATAATGTCCCAACAATGGCGGCGGGAATGGTTGCTGCCACGATGTACCAAAGCAATCTTCCTTCATGTTCTTTTGTTCCTTTTGTAAATCCTGAAATTATCATCTTAATAAAATCTTTAAAGAAATAGATGCCTATGGCTAATAACGTTCCAAAATGTAGCGCAATATCAAAAGCTAGGGAAATATCTTCGGTTATTATCCCACTACCAATACCAAAGACATCTCTAAAAATTATTAAATGCGCTGACGAAGAAATAGGCAAAAATTCTGCTATTCCTTGAATTATTCCTAAAATTATAATTTCTAACATATCACACCTCTTTATTATTCTTTACTTCTTTATTTTACCATAAATTTTTGATTTTTCATTAGGAATTTCACACACTCTCCTAATTTTGCGCAATTGTTTACGAGCAACCTTCTTAAAGGATTGATAATCTTCATAACAACTGAAATCAGATTCTTGAACATCTATTAATGAATCAACAATTTGTGGTAAAGCTTCTGAATTTCTTAAATAAACTGGATGATATTTAATCAAATATCCAACTGTAACTAAATAATATTTATTTAATTTTACACTTTCAATCTGACCACTATCTATTGCATCAAACATATCTAACAAATGTCTATTCATATCTTCAATTGATATCTTCAATCGATTAATTCCAAGATCACTTGATTCAAGAGCACAATACTGTGTTGAAATATCATATTTATATTCCGCGTCTCGACAATCATATTCACCTAGCCAATATCTAATTCTACGCATACTTAAAGTTTCTTCTATGTTATAGTTAACATTTATGTGTTCATCTATAATTCTTGACAAAATGCCATAGTATTTATAGGCGAAACATACATAAAAAGGATTAATAGTCGAATCAACGCCAATAATAAATTCACCAAATTTATCAGAATCATCGGCTACATCTAGTAGTTCAGTAAAACTCATAGTAGCTAACATCTTTTTAGATTTCAATCCATTTCTTATCTCACTTGCGCTTTGCTCCATGTTTATCCCCCTTTTTCAAATGATTATATATATCAATATAATTATCAACTAAGATAAAATTCATCTCTTTTTTTACTTCATCTGGGATGTCCATCAAATCTTTTTCATTTTCACGCGGAATAAAAATTGTTTTCATTGAAGCCCGATGGGCACCAATCAATTTTTCCTTTAAACCACCAATTGCTAAAACTTTGCCACGCAATGTGATTTCGCCAGTCATCGCTATATTTGAAGGTATTTTTAAATTGGTAAATAAGCTTATTAGAGCTGTCGTCAAACTGACACCAGCACTAGGTCCATCTTTAGGAACAGCTCCCTCTGGCACATGAATATGAATATTATTTTCGGTCAACATTTTATCATCAATACCAAATAGTTCAGCATTAGATTTTATATAACTAAAAGCAATACGCGCTGACTCTTGCATAACTTCTCCTAAAGAGCCAGTTAGTAACAACTCACCTTTACCTTTATACATCGTGGTTTCAATTGGTAAAATATCACCGCCATATTTGGTATAGGCTAGACCATTAACGACACCAATGCGATCTTCCTTTTCACTATTGTGGTAAAAATATTTTTCGTTTCCTAAGTATGTGGAAAGATTATTTTCCGTTATGTCATAATTAGTCTTTGAAGAATTGACAACAATATCTTTGACAATTTTTCTAATAACAGTAGCAAGTAGACGTTCTAATTCACGAACACCACTCTCTTTTGTATAATTCCTAATAACTCCTAAAATGGCTTCATCACTGAAAGTTACTCGATTAGCAGCAACTCCATGTTCTTCAAGCAAATTAGGAATCAAATGAATCTTAGCTATATCCAATTTTTCGTATTCAGTATAACTGGATAACTCAACTATTTCAAGACGATCACGCAATTCATCTGGAATTTGATCAATATAATTAGCAGTCGCGATAAACATGACGTTACTCAAGTCAAATTCTTCTTCTATATAATGATCGACAAAATGCTTATTTTGTTCCTTATCCAATACTTCTAATAAAGCCGACGCAGGATCACCTTTTATATCTTTAGTCATTTTATCTATCTCATCAATGATGAAAACAGGGTTATTAGTACCAGCTTTTTTCATTCCTTGAATTATTAGTCCAGGAGCTGCTCCAACATAAGTTCTTCGATGTCCTACAATTTCAGCTTCATCATTTACGCCACCAACACTTATTTTAGTTGAAACACGATTTAAACTTTTAGCAATACTTTGAGCGAGTGTCGTCTTTCCAACACCAGGAGGACCAACCAAGCAAATAATTGGGCTTCTCAAACTATTCTTATTCTGTTTTACAGCTAAATATTCAATTATTCTATCTTTGACAGTATCTAAAGCATAATGTGATTTATCCAAAGAGACTTTAACTTTGTTTAAATCCGAAACATCTTTAGTCGTTTTCTTCCAAGGCAAATCTAACAACCAATCAATATAGGTGTTAATAATTCCCATCTCAGGTGAATTGGGATTACATGCTTCATAACGATTAATCTCATTGTTCAAACGATTTTTTACTTTGCTTGAACACTCCAATGAATTAGCCTTCTTCCGCAATTCATCGACTTCACTTTCTTTATCGTGAATGTCGCCTAACTCCTCTTTTATAACTCTAATTTTTTCCCGTAAAACGAATTCTCTTTGCGATTCTTCTAGGCCTTTATTAACTTCTAATTCAATTTGTTTTTCTAATTTTAGAATTTCCATATCACGATTAATATCATCTAAAATCATCTTAACTCTTTTAGTTGCCGAAAACTCTTCGATATATTCCAACTTTCTTTCGAATGTAATTGGTAAAAATAAGGCAACTGTGTCAGTCAATTGATCAATATCATTAACCCCTGAAATCTGTGATAAAACGGTATTTGACATATATGGAACTTCTTTAACATACATTTCAACATGTTTAACTAAACTTCGGACATAAGCTAATTCTTCTTTTAATTCTAAACCATCTTCTTCAACACAACTTATGACAGCGTCATAAATATTATCGTCTTTGGTATAAGTATGCACTTTAGCTCTACTTATTCCGGAAATGACAACGCGCGTTTTAGAGTTTGGCATATCAATTTTCATCTTAACCCGACCAACGACACCAACTTTTGGCAATTCAGTTACATCAGGATTTTGTTCTAAAACATCTTTAGGGGCGACTATCAAAACTTGATTATCATAATAATCCTCTACTAAAGACATTATTTTCTTATCTATATCATTATCAATTTCTATTCTAATTTCACTATTGGGGAACAGAACCATGTTTCTAATCAAAAGTACTGGTAAATTTGTTTTAATCACAGTCCATCACCTCGATAAATATGCTTTTTATTATAGCGACCTAAAAATGAAAAAGCAAGTAATTTTCACAATAAAAATAACTTTAAATTTTTCCGCATTTTTTTCTTGATTTTATTGCTATTTTGTGATTAAATATGCAGCTACTTTTTCAAATTTTTTCCATAAATTACCATATTTTAATCACAATTAATTCATTTACCTTTTGATTGATTAAATCAATTAAAAAAGTCAGGTATTAACCTGACCTATAATTACATTGCATCTTTTCTTGAAAAATTCAATTTTCCCTTTTTGTCGTATCCGATTGCTTTGACAAGAATTTCGTCTCCTACTTTAACAACATCACTAACTTTATCAACACGTTCTTTGGCAAGTTTAGAAATGTGAACTAATCCTTCACAACCTGGCCATAATTGAACGAAACATCCAAAATCTTCAATTTGTACAACGGTTGCTGTGTAGACTTTACCTTCCTCAACTTCTCTAACGATGTCTTGAATCATCTTAGCAGTTCTTTCAATGACTTCTTTGTCCATATGATAAATGACTACTTTACCATCATCTTCGATATCAACTTTGACAGCGCGCATATCATTGACAACCGAAACATTACTTGCTTCACAAATAATCTTTGTAATCATCTCGCCGCCCTTACCAATGACATCTTTAATCTTTTCTGGTTTAATCATAAAGGTCATCATCTTAGGAGCATACTTACTAACTTCTTTACGAGGTTCAGCAATTTGTTTTTGCATGACATCTAGTACTTCCATACGAGCATCTTTAGCTTGAGCTAAAGCTTCTTTTAAAATTTGTTTTGTAATACCTCTAATCTTGATATCCATTTGTAATGCACAAATACCATCACGAGTTCCTGCTACTTTGAAGTCCATATCTCCTAAATGGTCTTCCATTCCTTGAATATCTGTAAGAATTGTATAGTCATCACCATCAGTAATAAGTCCCATCGCTATACCAGCTACAGGCGCTTTAATAGGTACACCAGCAGCCATCAAACTCATACATCCAGCACAAATTGAAGCTTGGCTACTACTACCATTACTCTCTAAAATTTCACTTACGACACGAATTGTGTAAGGGAATTCCTCTTCGCTAGGAATTACTTGAGCTAATGCTTTCTCTCCTAAAGCTCCATGCCCTATCTCACGACGTCCTGGTGAACCATAACGTCCCGTTTCCCCAACTGAGAATTGTGGGAAATTGTAATGTAACATGAATCTTTTTTCTTCTTCAAGACTCAAGCCATCCAATATTTGACTCTCTCCTAAAGCTCCAAGCGTTGTAATTGATAAACTTTGCGTTTGTCCACGCGTGAACAAAGCAGATCCGTGAGTTCGAGGAAGAATATCAATATCTGTTGATAGAGGTCTAATCTCTGTCATCTTTCTACCATCAGCTCTAGTATGTTCTTTAACAACAATGCGTCTAAAAATTTCATATTCGACATCTTCAAGAACGAGTTTAACTTTAGTTACTAATTCTTCAAGTTCTGCCTCTTTCATATCGCTATTATTTTCAATATAAGAATTGACAACATCTTCTTTAATTTTGTCAATTGTCTCATATTTTTTAATCTTGTCTTCAATGCGCATAGCGGCATCCAATTGATCTTTGCAAAGATTAGAAACTTCTTCACGTAATGTATCTTCAATTTCAAGAGTTTCATATTCCATCTTCTCTTCACCAATTTCATCGATGATCTTCTCTTGGAATGCTACTAATTCTTTAATTGCCTCGTGACCAAACATCAAGGCTTCTAACATATCATCTTCAGATACTTCTTTAGCGCTTGACTCTACCATGTTGATAGCTTCTTTAGTACCAGCAACCGTCAAATCGATATCAGATTTTTCTAACTCCTCTGTCGTTGGATTGATGATTAGCTTACCATCAACACGACCAACCTTTACACCAGCAATAGGTCCATCAAAAGGAATCTTACTAATACAGGTTGCTAAGCTTGATCCTAATAAAGCTGTTATCTCTGGAGAATTATCTTGTTCAACAGATAAAACAGTATTGACTATCTGAACTTCATTTCTAAACCCCTCTGGGAATAGTGGACGCATTGGCCTATCAATCATTCTAGCTGCGAGTGTAGCTGCATCTGTAGGGCGTCCTTCTCTTTTTATAAATCCACCAGGAATTTTTCCTACTGAATATAATTTTTCTTGATACAAGACCATTAAAGGAAAGAAATCAGATAATATATTGGCATTTTTACTGACAACAGCTGTTGATAAAATAACTGTATCACCATATCTAACTAACACAGCTCCGTGAGCTTGTTTAGCCATCTCACCATGTTCAACTACTATTTTTCTTCCTCTAAAATCTAATTCGAAAACTTTCTTTTCCATATTTACCTCCAACTAAATCAATTATAACTTACTTTATAGAAAAATAAAAGACACTAAAAACAGTGTCTACTTTTATACAATTTATTACTTTCTTAAACCTAATTCTTTAATCAAAGCACGATATCTATTAACATCATGTTTAACAAGATAGTTTAATAAGTTCTTTCTTCTTCCAACTTTCTTTAAAAGTCCTCTTTGTGAATGATAATCGTGAGTATGTTCTTTCATATGTTCTGTTAAAGCATTAATTTCTTCAGTAAGAATTGCTACTTGAACTTCAATGCTTCCACAATCTCCTTCACTTCTAGCAAATTTCTTAATAATTTCTTGTTTCTTTTCTTTAGTCATTGCCATAGTATTTCCTCCTCTTCATTTTATTCGCTTCATCTGAGTATTTGTCGGAAATACTCAAACACCAAGATGAAGTAACGAAAATAATATAACCTACTTTTCAAAATAAATCAAGTAATTTTAACTACTTTATTTACGAAAGCAATTAAAAATGTCAATTTCAATAAAATTAGTCATATCAAAAAAGACTGGAATTCCAGTCTTAATATTTTAAATTATCTAAAAGATTTTTCAATTCACTTCTTGTCATAGTATTTGTTAACAAAGAATATTTGATACCATCGTGATAGAAAAGAGCTGTCAAACGACTATCATCCCAATCAACTGCATAAATTAAAATGTCTTCTTTAATAGTATCAGTATGGTATATTTCTTCATCAACTTTGCCACCAATTACATCAATATCACCAGCACCTGTTACAATATAATCAGCATTATCATCAGTTATATCGACATCCATACTGCACTTTTTACCGTTTTCTTCATAGAAATTGAATATTTCTAACTCGACACTAGAAATCGTACCATCAGTATTTTCCCCAGTTGTATATGTAACTTCATTATCATCATTATTCTGTAATTTCAATATTGGAAATCCAAGATCTTTTTCTACTTCTTTAATAGTACGTTTCAACGAAAGATTTTCTTTCAATTTTTTTACTACTATATTTCCGTTTTCATCAACATCATTATACTCGACAATTTTTGTTCCGCTTCTTTTTACAGTGTTAGGTATATCGTGGGTTATTCCATTAACATTTATTTTAATGGTATTTCCCTCCTCATCACCTTTTCCTACTTGTAAACTTAAAACTTTTTGAACTACCTCTTTTATCTCTTTAGCGTAAACAAGAGATAGAGAAAAACCAGTTAAAAGAACCGCAACAAGGGCGAGATATGCCAATTTAAACTTTGTTCTTTTAACTTCTTTATTAACAGTCATATTTAATATTTTCCTTTCTAAATCATTAGAAATATTGACATCCAAATAAGCTTTTTTAATTTTTTTCTTATTATTCATTATCCCAAACCTCCTTCAATATTTCTTTTAATTGTTTTCTAGCCCGTGCTAGACGTGTTTGAATATTTGTCTCTGATATCTTTAATATCTGAGCTATTTCTTTAATTTTATAATCTTCATAATAATATAGATATGTAACAATACGATACTTTTTTGGTAACTCTAATACCGCTTTTAAAACATCATTACTTGGCATCTCACTCTCAATATTTTCTTCTTTTTCGGAAAGAAAACTTATTTTTTTCTTCCAACTCGATAATAATAATGTTTTACATTCATTGATACAAACTCTAATTAACCACTTCTTTATATCTTTATTTTCTTTTTCTAAAATTTCTCCTTTATGGTACAGTTTCACAAAAACATTTTGGACAATATCATCACTATCGGAAATGTTTTTTGTATAGGAAAATGCTAAACGATAAATATCATTTTTATAAAGATCAAATATTTCAGCGAATCTATCATTCATATTTTACCTCCGTTGCATTTGAAAGCTTTCACTATAATAACTTACTAACGCAATAAAATATCACATTTTTTTAAATTTTTTAAAAAAAAGTAGATTTATATCTACTTTAATCGATTATCTTCTATATCCATAAATAATCAGAATTATAAATTTGTATAAAATTTTTATAATTATGTGTTATAATATTATTGTCATTGCCCCATCGCCAAGTGGTAAGGCATCAGGCTCTGAACCTGACATCCGTTAGTTCGAATCTAACTGGGGCAGCCATTATAATAAGAAAAGCCTTAAGAAAAAACTTAAGACTTTTTTATATTAGAAATTAATTTTAGATTTGATATAATCAACTACTTCTCCTAGAGGAAGCGTAATTTGTTCCATAGTATCACGATCGCGAACGGTAACAGTATTTTCATTCAAAGTATTATCATCAATAGTAATCGCAAAAGGTGTTCCAACGACATCACTACGGCGATATCTCTTACCAATATTTCCTGATTCATCATAATCACACATAAAATGCTTACTGAGCATCTCATATATTTCATTTGCTTTTTCTGAATGGTATTTCTTAATTAAAGGAAGAACCGTTACTTTGTAAGGAGCAAGGAATGGATGAAACTTCATAACTTCGCGAGTACTTCCATCTTCTAAAGTTTCTTCATGATAAGCATTGAAAAGAAGAGCTAAGCAAGTACGATCAAGTCCATATGTTGACTCAATTATATATGGTATAAACTTTTCATGTGTTTCTTCATCTAAGTATTCTTGACTAACACCACTATATTGTTGATGACGCGATAAATCGAAATTAGTTCGATTATGAGTTCCATTTATTTCACCCCAACCAAATGGAAATAGATATTCAATATCACAAGCACTTTTAGCATAATGCGCAAGCTTTTCATGATCATGAAAGCGAAGTTTTTCTTCAGGTATTCCTAAATCCATGTAAAACTTTTTACCATACTCTTTGAAGTATTCATATAATTTCATATCTTCACCTTCTTTGCAGAAAGTCTGATATTCCATCTGTTCAAATTCAATTGTTCGAAAAGTAAAATTACCTGGAGTGATTTCATTACGAAAAGCTTTACCAATTTGCCCAATGCTAAATGGTAGTTTACATCTCATACTTCTTAAAACATTTAAAAAGTTGACATATTCACCTTGAGCATTTTCAGGTCTTAAGTAAACGATACTCTTAGCGTCTTCTACTACCCCACGATGGGTTTCAAACATCAATTTGAATTGCCGAATATCCGTAAAGTTAGACTTACCACATTTAGGGCAAGGTACTTTATTATCACGAATATACTTCATCATCTCTTCATTAGTCATTCCATCGCCAATCGTACTATTCGTATAATCATTAATTAAGTTATCAGCACGATGTCTCGTCTTACATTCACGACAATCTAAGAGTGGATCAGCAAAACTTTCAACGTGACCACTAGCCTCCCAAACTCTCGGATGCATCAAAATATCAGCATCTAATTCGTAAGCATTCTTACGTTCTTGAATAAACCTCTTACGCCAGGCATCTTTAACATTATTTTTAAATCTACTACCAAGTGGTCCATAATCCCAAGTATTAGCTAAACCTCCATAGATTTCACTTCCCTGGAATATAAATCCATATTGTTTACAAAAATTAACCATTTTATCCATATTCATTTCATTCATATTTTCATCTCCCTATAAAAAAACTTCTAGAATGTATAAGGACGGTTGCCCGCGGTTCCACCTTATTTATTCCAGAAGAATCTCTCTTAATGCATAGCTGTTAGGTTTCCACCCCGTCATCGCTTCAACGTAATTAATTTTATAATACTTTTTTTATTTTGTAAAGATTTTTATCCAATCCTATCTCCATTACTATCATAATAGACAATTTTAGTACGGCCATCAATTGGTTTACGATTTATGGTCTTGTTTTTAGTAAAATAAATATCATTTTCAGAAAGATCTTTTTCGAGAGTGACATCGACACAATTTCCCTTATCATCAAGACTCGTCCAGTAATATTTATAGTCATTATTTTCGTCAATGACGACTGCCACATAGGCATCAACCCATTTGCCATAAGGACTACTTTGACGATCACGTTCCAATTTTAAATTACTATAATGAATATAATATGTAACATTTGGATCACGCATTACAAATTTTCCTTGTGTAATTCCGTTTGCAGCAGCAGCGATATACTCTTTAGCTGTCGATATATAGAGTTCTCTCTTACTCTTTTCTGTATATTTTGATACAGAAACAACCGCTATTGATATAACTAATCCCAATATTACTGTAGCTGCTAATAATTCAACTAAAGTAAAGCCTTTCTTGTTCATTTAATTGCCTCCAATTCTATTATGATTATAATAAAATGCCACAAAAAAAGCAACTATCCATAAACAACTTAATGTTTATTGACAGTCACTTTTAAATTAGCTATTTAACTTTTTCTTTAGGTGTTTCTTTTTCCTTATCAGATTTATGCATTTTCTTCCATAGTATATAACCTAATCCTACAGCGACACCACCAATAGCTTCATAAGGTAAAGCCGTCAAACTTATTAATTTATATTGTGGACGAATAGCAATAGGTATTAAGTAAGCTGCCGAGTAAGCAGCACCTAAACAACATGCACCAAAAGCCACTTTATTAAATGTAACCTTACCACGAATAGTATTAAATGTACACCAAGGACTATCTAAGTAATCATTGTAACTAGTATCTTTTTTTAAATATTCATCAAATTCTTTACTATAAGCCATTATAATAACCCCCTTTTATATAATAACCTTATTATCTTACTTTTCTAGTTTCAGCTTCAGCTAAAACGTCATCGGCAAGTTGTCTATAAAACTGTGTATCTGCTTCATCTCTAAGAAGAATTTTACTTTTAGCAGCATTATTTCTTTCTTCTGCTTCTTCTAATCTAGTTTTTTCTTTATCTTCAAGTTTATTAAATGCAAGTCCAGTAGCAGTTGCTGCACCACCTAAAACTGTAGTTACGATAGGAGTAGCTAATAATCCAACTACTACCATACCAGCAATACCAACACCAGTAGCAACTAAACCAACACCAGCACAAACCTTAAAGAATGTTTTATTAAAACGAATTTTTCCATAACCAGATTGAATAGTTTCTAAATTATCATCAATTCTTTGTAAAGCTTCTTCTTTTGTTACCTTATTTTCATTGTTTTCCATATTATTATCCCCCTAATCCAAATGTGCCATTATTATAACACAATATATTTAAAATGTCAAATACTTTAATGTCCAATCATTTTTACATATAGATGATTGTAGTCGGTATGTTTTTCATAGTCTCTCATCTAAATGTGTACACATGATATCATAGAATCAACAAAAAGTCAACAAATATCGTTTTATATTAACAAAACTGTCATATCAATCCACAAAGTACAATATAAAAAGAGTAATTTTAATTACCCTCACATACATCATAAATAATAAATATAAACGTAATAGTAAGCAAGATAACGTCTGCAAGGATAATTGCATCGATTCTAGATGAAAATTCTTCCAACTTAACTAAACTATTACTAGGACCAACATATATTTCATAATCATGATTAACTAAAAGATCAAGATTATTGTTAAGTTCTTTTAAATTATCCACTTCAAACAAATAATGATATGGATATTTTGAATTAAAGTTTCTTTGTCTAATAATATTTCTTGTTTTTTCATTAATATATAAATTATTATCAGTTATGAATCCATCACTATGATATATACCTACCACTTTAAAATAATATGTTTCATCATCAATTTTTATGAAAATATTACGATTTAATAATGTTTTATATTTTGAAGATACTAATACTTCAAAATCATTTCGCACATCTCTACCCATTACTATCTCATATTGACTAAAAGGATCATATTTAACATTATATTTTTCAGTAATGTTATCTATAATAATATCATCATATAACAAATAATAATTGATATCCAAATTATAATCTCTAGAAATTGGATCTGAAGATTCAACGTTTATGAAAAAAGAAGAGGACTTATTTTCCATCACGTAACCATACATATAGTTTAAAATAATAAGTCCTACAATACATATTAGAACAATTAACTTATCTAACTTCTTTAGATAAGTTATAAATATTACCAAGAGCCTGTCCACTTGGCTACAGCAGCATCGATTGAATCATAATAAGAGCTTACCTCATCTCTAATTACTATACCACCGGCATAAACCATAAATCCTCTTACCATACCTGCCGTAACTTCTTTAATTGCATGAGCATAATCGCCATAGACATAGAACTCTGTCAAAGTTCCACTATAGTCTTTAATTAAATCATAGTAGAAAGTTGATTCTAAAGACGTAGGCTTAACATCTTTGCCTGGCAACTGAAAACTGACACCGGCTCCCGTTGGTGAATAAGAGTCATTACTAATTTTAGTGCTGGTCTCACAATATACCGTTATACAATAAGTTTGACTGAAATGTAGATCGCCATAGACATATACAACTGGATCAAATCCTATTCCAATAGCATCAAAACTTCTAACCGCTGGAAATTGTCGCCATACTAAATTTACTTTAGCGCGATAACGATCACCAGACTTTGATATAGTTGTTGTCATTTTCTTATAAGCTGTTCCAATATAACCATCATATGACAACAATTGTACTGGTCTATTATATTCGTCTTCACTAATCTGCATGTCATTACTACTCATAATTTTTCCTGTTGCATCATATCTAGTAACGTTGACATAATAATTAGTAGTTGATGATTCAAGTTTACTCTTGATATCTTTATTATAGTTAAAATCATCTTCTAACATATAGTAAATCTCATTTTCTGTAAACCCCAGTCCCACAAGATTATTATATTCCTCCTCGCTCATCTCAATACCATAGTAATTAACATATTTTTCATTAGCAAGAGCAACACATGGTATTAATATTATTAATGATAGCAACATTGTTATTTTCTTTTTCATTTCTTTTACTCCTTTCGCTTTTCATCATAAAAAGTTTATTAAAATTTAGCCACAACCAGGCATTCGAATTTGGTCGAATTTTATTCTACCATATTTTTTTTATTGAAAAATAAATGTCCATATGCTTAACTACATCTTCGCCTTCAAGATATTTTATTCTTATCCACAAATCGCTTGTTTTTTTCTCTTCACTATATGTCCATTGGCTATTTACAGTAACAAAAATGGATATATTACGCATATAATCCTGAAGAGTTATCGGTAATTGTTCCGTATTATTTTCAATTGAATCAAGCTCCTCTTTTTGATAAACTATCCTATCTTTAAAATACAAATCATAACCTATGTAATGAGCACGCGATCCATCATCTTTTCGTAACGCTATATTATTAACTGAAAGATAATTAGTTTTATTAATTGATATAAACTTTCCATCCACCGTGAATCTCTCATCACTACTCTTGATATCATAAACATGTACTGTATCATAGTTTTTTATAAAATATACTCCAAATACTAATGATAAAATCAACAATACAATAGAAAGAATAGATAAAGAAATTATTGCAATATTTTTCTTTTTAGATATAGGTATTTTTTCTTTATCTTTACCCTCTAATAATTCCGAAACTTCAATGTTTAACATTTCGCATAAACCAGAAAATAAAGAAACATCTGGTAATGCCACTCCACATTCCCATTTAGATACAGCTTTACTTGATACACCAAGTTTATCTCCTAAATCAGCTTGTGTCATACCAAGAGCTTTTCTCTTTGATTGAATGTATTCCCCTATCTTATTATAATCCATACTTCCTAAACTCCTCGCCAACATTCTAACACAAAACGGAAATTTGATTTATCGTAATAATAAAGATAAAAAAAAGAATGTTTTTGCATTCCTCTGTTACAATTTTTTAATTTTTTGATTACTTTTTTCTTCATTTTTATTATGTAATTCATCTTCTTTAAAAGCCATGAATCTAAATAATTTATCGGAATATTTATACTCGTGCATACCAAAATGTTTTGGATCAACCGCAACTATTACATATTCATCAAAAGTTGCATCATCATATTTTAAAGCAATGTTTTGCCCCAAAATTAATGCTGTAGAATAATTATTTAAATTAGGAACTTTCTCATATAATTTTTTTAATTTAATAATAAAATTAATCTTTGATTTTGGAGAAACATCCCACGATTTAGAATTGATAACAAAGTCTCTCTCTTTATCACTAAATTCATCTACATATCGTAAATCTTCTTCTCTTTCTACTAAATCTTTTAAAACAATTTTTGCCATATATACCTCCATTAAGTAAATATATTGTAACATCATATTTTTCTTTTTAAATATGATAAATTAAAATAGCTCTATAACTAAAAGTTATAAATTATTATCTATTTACAGTGTTTAGAGATATTTAAAATTATGCCCATACTACATAGAGTTATTAAAAGGCTTGATCCTCCATAAGATAAAAAAGGTAAAGTTACTCCAGTTACTGGGATTAATCCCACTACTACCATTAGATTCATGACAGCTTGAATTAAAATTTGAAATGTCATTCCAAAAGTTAAATACTTACAAAATAAATTTTTACTATTCAAAGCTATCTTTATGCCACAGTATAAAATGAAGATAAAAAATAGGCTGACAATCAATATTCCCATTATTCCTAATTCTTCACTGATGATTGAAAATATAAAATCAGTTTGGGGTTCAGGTAAATAAAAATGTTTTTGACGTGATTTGAGAAAGCCCAATCCAAAAATTCCACCGGGACCAATAGCATAAAGAGATTGAATAATTTGAAAACCCGTCCCTAGAGGATCGCTCCAAGGATTAATAAAAGAAATAATGCGATCCATTCGATATGGCGCTATTAAAATTAGAATGACTATACCTATGACGCCAATAAAACCAGATAAAAAGAAAAACTTCATATTAGCGCCAGCAATAAATAAAAGTGATAATATACTCACAACAATAATCATTCCTGTTCCAAAATCAGGTTGCATCATTATTAATAAAAAAACTAATCCTAATAACAATAACACCGGCAGTATTCCTTTGAAAAAACTTTTTATATTCTTGCCACTATTACTTAAATATTTACTTGTCAAAATAATTAACGCCAATTTCATAAACTCACTTGGTTGAATTCCCAAGGAACCAATACCAAACCAACTTCTACTCCCATTTCGAATCGTCCCTATTCCAGGAATTAAAACAAGGATTAAAAGGATTAAACAAAAAATAAAGAAATGAGTTGCATACTTATAATATATCCTATAATCAATTTTACTTATAACAATCATTAGAACAATTCCAATAATTAGAAATATGCTCTGTAATTTTACATATCTAAAGGCATCATTAAATTTGTAATCAGCCCATATATAAGAAGAAGAATAAATCATAATAATTCCAAATATACAAAAAAGTACTACAGCAGCAAAGAGATATTTATCAATATGTTTATTCATTAAACCACCTTGCTATATTTTATAGAAGATAGTTCGAGAATATGCCAAGAAAAAAATAGACAAAGTCTATTTATAACCAAACACCGAAGAAGATTCCGGCCATTGTGAGAATGAGTCCAACGGCCCAAAACAATTTGACAATATCCGTTTCTTGCCACCCTAATTTCTCAAAATGGTGATGAATGGGTGTCATTAAAAATAACTTTTTCTTAAATAAATATACCCAAATAACTTGTAAGATAACACTTAAAGTCTCAACTACAAAAACGCCAGCAACCACTAATAATGTAACCTCACGATGCGTAAGGATAGCTACTGCTCCCATTACTGCTCCAAGAGCTAACGATCCTGTATCTCCCATAAAAACCTTCGCTGGATAAGTGTTAAAAAAGAGGAAACCTACCAATGAACCGACTAATATAAAAGTGAATATTCCTATTTCTTCAAAACCTACCATTAATGATATCAAACTGAAAGCGATAAAAGCTATAGCTGATAGACCGCCAGCTAAACCATCTAATCCATCAGTCAAATTAACCGCATTACTAGCACCGACGAGAATAAACAATAGGAAGAGTCCATAAAACCATCCCATTTCAATATGAATACCTAAGGTTGAAACGACAAGAGCTGTTTTACCTCCCGTCTTTATATATAAATAGAAAAAACCTAAAGCAATAGCTATCTGCAACAACAATTTTTGAAAAGTTGTCAATCCTTCATTATTATGTTTCTTATGGCTCAAGTAATCATCCAAGAATCCCAAGAAAGCATACCCTACAAACACTAATAAAATAATAGCTAAATTATGAGTAAATTCAATTTTTTTTGTCAAAATCAAAATCAAAGTAGTCAAAAGCGTTGGAATTATAAAAATTAAACCACCAAAGGTTGGAGTTCCTTCTTTCTTTTTATGGTTTTCACCAACAAAAACACTTATTCTTTGTCCCAACTTTAAATTCCTTAAAATAGGTATCAATATGATACCGAGAACTAAGGATCCTAAGAAACCAATCATAATTGCAAAAACCGCTTTAGTTAACAGTAGCAATCCCGCATTACTTACCATGAAAATCACTCCAAATCCGTATATTGAATTATACTATACTTATATGACAATATCTCGTTTTTTTTCCTAATTTTACATAAGTATACATAATTATTTTTTACAATTGTATCAATCAATATTCTTCAGTCATCAAAACTTACTTATTCAATTATAACATGATAATGTAATAATAAAAATCTATTTTTTTATTTGAATGAACTTTTTTCTTGTTATAAAAAAGATTACTATAAATAGTAATCTAATCATCTCATTTCTTTTGAATACCAAGATTTTCCAAGAAAGAAGCATATTCATCATATTCAGTAGCACCAGCATTAGTATCAATAACTTTACCATTTTTTACTGCGTATGTCTGTGGTGTTGAACCAAAAGCAGTTTCTTCAGCTGTAAAGGCATCATCCTTAGCTACAATTTCAGAAGCATAAGTACCATAGTCAGAGTTTTCAGTACTCATATAATATAACGTATAGTCATAATCTTTAATAGATTGTTGTAAGTTTGGTAAGAATCTTTGAGAATATGGACAACCGCTTCGACCAACGTTGACGATATATAATTTATCATCATTTTTATTTAAAATATCAAGGAATTCTTTTGTTGTAATTTCTTCGAACATACTAGTGTCGTAACCATCATCAGTTTCAGTTGTCTCTTCTGGACTATCATTTTTATTACCCGTTACAACGACTAGCGTAACAATTGAAATAATTACAGAAACAACTGATACACATAGAGTTATAAATGCTAACATTTTAATTATCTCAAGGTCATCATGAGGCTTTCTAGTTTTGATAACTTCTGATTTTTTTTCTTTAACTTTTGGTGTCTCTTCTACTAATTCATCTTCATCATCATATTCTTCAAAATCTTCAACATCTTCAATATCTACTTCTTCTTCAACTATCTTTTTTCTCTTACTAGTAACTTCTTCATTTTTCTTTTCTGGTTTAGTTTTTTTTGTTGTACTAGTTTTATTTGTACTCTTTTTATTTGCCATTGTTTTACCCTCCTAAATTGAATATAAACTAAAATACGACATAAATCAATAATTTTAAAAAAAATAATGGTTTTTTCACCATTATTTCATAATATTTAAAATAAATTTCGCAACGCTATTTGTATATCCATGCCTTTGGGGCTTAACATTCTCCAAAGCAAATTTTTTGACTTTTTTTAAATCATATTTTTTATTTTCAATCGCTTCAATAATTACTTTTGGATTATCAGAAATCACCCCTGGCATTTCATCATAATTCATATAAAAATCGCGATTGTTAACATAAGTTTGTCTATCATAAGCATAGAAAAATAATGGTTTATTCAAAAGAGCAATTTCGAAGACAACTGCTGAATAATCAGTTATCACATAGTCACAAGCGGCAGCAACTTCAATCGTTGAAAAATCTCTATCAAATATAATTCTTTTGTCGTCAATGACAGTCTTTGATAGAGGATGTAATTTTATGACTAAATTATATTTTTTGAAATCAACTTCATCAATCAATTTTTGAATATCTTTACGCATACCTGTATTTTTTCTAAAAGTTGGACAATATAAGATATTTTTTTTCTTTTTCAAAATTGGATACTTCTTCAAGACGCGTTCACGATTATCTTTTATTCTTTTCGCATCAATAATGAGATCAACTTTAGGTGGTGGCATAACTACCATTTTATCAACTGATACATTAAAAGCTTCTGCAAAATTTTTTAAACATTGTTGACTGCTTGTAAAGACATAGTCATAATTCTCATGCATATGCATCCATTTAGCTATTTTACTATTACTACCCTCTTTTTGATCAAGAATACTATAACCGAACTTTTTTAATGATCCCATCGCGTGCCACATTTGGACTACTTTCAATCTCTTTTTATGTTTTAAAACACTTATGCAAATGCAATATGTATCAAGTATGACGACTTTACTGGTCGCAATGTGATACATCTGTCTAAACATATGAAATGCGTAATTAATTCGATTACGGATTCCGGGTTCTAATCTTTTACAAAGAATGACGATTTCAATACTGGCATCTTTTTTCTTAATAGCTTCACTGAGCAATTTAAAATCTAGTGATGGTTCATTTTTTTCCCGACTAATAAAGGTTATTTTATTTTTAGTAGGAAATAACTTAATAAATAAATAAATGATATTCAGCAAAAAGATTCCTAAATGTATTAATATACCCATACCATCACTCTTTCTAAAATAATTATATATGTGCCGAAACTAAAAAACAACCATATTTTTTTATCATTTGATCTTTATATAGTAATTGACAACTCTTTCAGTCGAATGACCATCACAAGCTGAACAAAAATAATCTTTAAATGTTTTTAATTTCTTTTTATCAATGCTTTCATCTTTTATATACTTTACTAAATCTTCTTGATTCTTGGCAACACTGCCATAGGTATACTTATCAAAAGAATAATAAAAATCGCGACTCTGACGATAGTCATCCAAATCTGGTACAAAAAAGATGACTGGTTTTTCAAAGAAAGAATACTCAAATATCACTGATGAATAATCGGTTATTAAAGTATCAGTTACAAATAAGAGATCATTTATTTCTCTTTCATCACTTAAATCCAAATAAAAATCGTCATTAGCAAAGTCATAATTAGGTCTATTTTTAATAAAGGGATGTAATTTAATTATGCATATATATTGTTTTCCTAGACTTCTTTTCAATTTAGAAAAATCAAGCCAATTGAAGTCGTAATAGGCAACATTTTGTCCTTTACCACGGAAGGTTGGAGCAAATAGAATCACTTTTTTCTTTCTTAAAACGGGATACTTTTCATAAAGTTTTTCTTTTACTCTTTTTTCATATTCCTTATCAAAAAAGATATCGGTTCGAGGAATTCCTAGGGCTTTAACTTTTTCAACATCCATATTAAAAGCTTCAGCATAATCTTTTCTAATCTTTTCGCTACTGACAATGGCTCCAGTATAACCTCGATGCGTTAGAGTCTTTATTCCTCCTCGACTATATCCCACGCTTTTAAAGGCTCCCATCGCATGCCACAATTGAATTAATTCTGTATCTTTTCGAAGTTTTAAAGCATATATGATGGGATAAAAATCATCAACAAAAATATATTTGGATTTAGCTATTTCTTGACATAAATATTTTATTTCTTGAAAACTTTTTTTAGTTCTTAAACTCTTCTTTAAACAAGTTTTTATGACAATCTCATCATTTTTTTTCAATTCATCATAAATAAATTGGAAATTACCACTAAGATCTTGTCGCGAATCTGATAGCAATAAGACCTGTTTAGGATTGATACTAGTTCTTCGTTTATAGTAATCATATAAAATGATATAAGGACTTTTTAGCACTTTCTGTAAAAAGATTTTGATAATTGATTTCATCTTTTTCATAATTCACTCACTACTCATCTCTTATTAAAGAATAAATTTTATCACAAGGATGATCTATCTTTAAGAAAAAATTATTCATTCTTTTAACAAATACTTTTTCTGGTTGAAAATTATTTTTTATAACTCTATCTATCTCTTTCAATAGTTCTTTTTCATCTAGACAGAGATTGCCAAACGCATCTTTGTAGTTCAAATCTAGTTCGCGATATGAATGAAGTCCAGCTTTAAACTCAACCATATCAGGAACAAAATAAATTATTGGTCTTCGAAGTTTGACAAAGTCAAATTGAAAAGAAGAAAAATCAGTTATAAATAATTTATATTCACTTACATTAGTCTCATCAAAATTTAAGTTGATATACGTCAATTCATTCAAATCAAAATATTTAACATACTCTTTAAAAATGGGATGAAGTTTAAATTCTAATATCAAATTTTCTTTTTTTAATATCTTTTCTAATTCTTGTGAATGTAATAAAGCATAATTCTTTTTAAAGAAATTAGATTTTAAAAATTCATTAACCTTTAACTCGCGTTTGTTACGAATTAAATCACCAATTAAATACTTGCGCCAAGAAGGAGCATATAAGATTTTATTCTGCAATTCACCTTTTAAAGATTCATTTTCCATTCGAGGCATTCCTGATAAAATTAAATCATCTTTATCATAATGATAATTCTTAATTAAATTATCGACCTCAAAATTTGTAGAAACAATAAATTTATCTATTTCCGTAAATTCCTTTGAATACATTTTTAATAATTTAGCGTGTAAAATGCCGTGTTGAAGATATACTAAATCATATTTAACCATCGAGCGATACTGTTGTATTCCTTTGTTGTATGGACAATATACTTGTAAATCAATAAAAGAAGTTATAATCTTTTGAGCTTTTAAAAATAACATCTTGTGTTTAAATGATCTAAATTTTAATAATTTTTTTTGTTCTTCTTGAGAAAATTGATCCTTTATTTTGTCAAAATCGTCATTATATACATAGTAACGATCAATACCATCTCTCTTATTAAAATCGTGTTTAAATTGGACATAGGCATTATCAAAATTACCACTCTTATCAGAGTATAGCCACACCTTATTTCTGTTAAAATACATAATATTTATGAATTTATATATAAAAGCTGGATATTTATATATTCTGGTATTAGCTAAATCATAGATTAAACCATTTATTAGTGTCAAAATATTTTTTGATATTAACTTTAATTTATTACCTTTAAATACCAAGCACACTTTATGATCATAGACTCTATTCGTAGTAAACTTATCATAATCAAATTTAAGAGGAATTTCTTTATTATTGATGAGTACATAAAAAGATAATTCTTTAATATTTTTAGTATCTAATCGCAAATTAAAACCATATACATTGATGATATCACTATGGACAAAATTATTAGCAATAATCGCCAATTTTTCTTTTTTTATTTGACCATCATCATAAACAATATTGATAAAGGCTTCTGGTGCTTGAGCAAGAAATAAAGCACTCTTAAATGTTCCCATTAGTGATAATTGACCATTTTTACTTTTGAATCTGGTTATTGTACATTTCACATCTTTTTCTTTTTCAATTGAGACATTACCAGTAACAACATCATAATGATTTTCATCGTCAACTCTTACAGCTAATTTGTCACCTTTAAGTTTTAAAATACACTGTTTATAAAGGATATCGGTATTAGGACAATTAACTATGACATCATCATCAATTGTACTTACTATTTTTTTAATGCGCTTCATCGCGTCATCAAACTTTTTTCCTTCATAATGATGTGGTATTAATAGATCATCTCTAACCCGCCATTTCAAAGTACTGACGATTACACCTTGAATATATCTATGAACCCCATTCTCGTTTTTATATTTTTTTATCAATCTTTCAAAATAGGAAGTGAAATTTTCAAAACAATAATAAGGATAATTTTTAGTAGCTGAGGAACTTACCCCGTGTTGTCGATAATAATAAATAGCTTCTCTAACAAAGCCAATTTTTTCTTTGCGCTTCACCAATTCCGTATCAAAATTTTGATCTTCAGATAAATCCATATTCACATCGAATAGACATCTATCTTTTTCATCGTTTTTAAACATGATATTAATGGTTGACTGATCCAAATAGATATATTCATTAACATCATAGATTCCCGTTCCTTTATCATATAGTTTGTAGCGAGGACTTTTTCTTCTTCTACCGTTTTTACAAAAATAAAGAGGATATGTCACAAGATCTATCTTTTCATAATTATTATCAAAAAAAGAAATTAAATTTTTTATTGTTCTTCTCGAAAGATAATCATCGGAATCTAAGAGCATTATATATTTACCACTAGCTTGATTAATACCCTTATTTCGAGCTGATGAAACGCCTTGATTCTTTTGCGAAATCAAGCGGATATTTGGATATTGTGCAGCATACCTTTGACAAATTGCTTCGCTATTATCTGTTGAACCATCATTTATCAATAATACCTCTATTTTAGAAAATCTATATGTTTGAGCAATGACAGATTTGATACATTTCTCTAAATATCTCTCACTATTATATATGGGAATTATTACTGTCACATCATATTTATATTTTTTCATTTAATCACCTAGCCTAAATCCAATATCATCTTTATTACATCAGCAAAATTTAAACACATACTATATTAAGTATAATCAAAGAATCCATAAATTTCAATATTTTCAAAAAGCATCACTGTAATGTTACAATTGATGTGACACCGATTAATATATACAAAAAGCGATTGATCCAGTAAAATGTTAATTGAAACAA
>CANROW010000004.1 GCA_947632345.1 uncultured Bacilli bacterium
TCACTTAAAACTCGCATTGAGAAAAACAATGAACCACACATTGGAATTGTTAAACCAATACCGAGTATCAATATGACCGTTTTAGTCAAATTATCATTAGGATTCTCAACGACTGGTTCACCATTTCTTAAAGCTATTACTTCTTGCATTTTCTTCTTACGAAGTAAAATAATTGTCATGATGAGGAAGATGAGAGAAAAAAGAAGTGATGCCCAACTATAGGCAGAAATATTTTCCGCATAATTAGCAATTGTATCAACCAATCCCTCTTTTTGTAAAAGATCAGGAATACTGACAGCTAAATCGTAAACGCCGTGTAAGAGTGCTGGTACCCAAACGCTACCCGTACGCAAATAAATAGCGGCAAAATAAATACCTATGAGAGTCGCTGAAAGGACTTGAATGAGTACCCCTTGAAAACTGGCTCCGGTCGATAAGTTAGTAAAATGAATCATCCCAAATAATAAACTAGAAATGACGATTGATAACCAAATTCCTCTCTTACTATTACCCAAACGATCAAGCAAGATATTGAGGGAAAGCCCCCTTAAAAGAAAATCTTCGAAGAAGCCCACTAAGAAATAAAAGGCGATGATGATGAGGACATTAGAAAGAGGTAAAAATGGTACTCCTTCTAAAATATTGAGTGATAAGTGCACACAAGCAATATAGATTATGTAGATAATAAATGGCAAGGCAACAACAATTGATTCTTTTAAAGATTTTTGTTTTTCAAATAATATACGTTCTTTTTTACAAACAAAGATCATAAAAACAACAAAAAGAGCCGCCATTAATTCACCAAGCATTTCAAAGCCATAGAGCTGTTGTTGTAAATGGTCAAATATTGAACTTGAATTTAAAAAAGCCACACCCGCTAAAGTAATAGTTACTACTGACATAAGAGGATATTTTTTTATAATATTGGTCAATTTTCCTTTTTCACTCACACTGGGGATTAGTAAGACGATCATTCCAATGGCCATCAATAAAAAGTTTTCAATGGTCAAGGACGAAAATAGACCTAAAGCAAAGAAAAAGGCTAAATGATAAAAAGATGTTGCCTTTTTATTAGTCAATAAAGTAATGGTTAAAAAGAACGTTAACAAAGTATTAAAAAGACAAGCTAATAGCGTATTCATTGCCAAATTATTAACGATTGCTCTACCTAAATAAAAACAATACAAGATTGTTTCTATGATTGTAATTGATAACAAAATAGTTTTTTTAGTAGTTATTTTCATAGAAAAACCTCCTATTTATAGAATAACATATTATAATTCAAATAAAATTGTAAAAATGAAAAGAAAATGTCAATTGACATTTTCTATTCACTCATATTTTTTAATTGTTCTCTAATTGAAGCAAAGATTTCATCGATGTATTCGCTTGTTTTTCCACCACCTTGAGCAAATGTTGGTGAACCACCACCATTACCAAGGGAACGTTCAGAAGCACTCTTAATGGTCATACCAGCATTTAATGGACAAGTGCTGCGGCATACAAAATTGACATTGTTATCATTAACATTAGCTAAAAGGACAAATGCTTTGCCAAGTTGATTAGCCAAGTTATCAGAAATGGATTTCAATGAAGGAACATCAAGATGATCAGTCTTTTGAAGAACAACCTTTATGCCGTTTATTTCTTCACAGTTATCCGTATATGTAGATAAATCACTAGTAACGGCATTCATTCTGATTTGATTATAGGCTTTGTCAAGTTTTCGAACTTCACTTTGGACATATTCAAGCTGATTGCGATTATAGATGATAGCATTATAAGAATCCATTGGAATTTGATCAAGGATGATATCGAATTCCAAATCAGTTCCTAACTCTTTGGCTTCGCTCAAAAGCAATTTAGCCTTATCGAGTTGTTTCTTTATTTCGTTGACATAAACTTCAACAGCTTCCGTAATAATCTTTTCGATTCGTGGACCAGTTACCGCTTCAATTCGATATAAATTACTTCCCTTTGATTCTAATTTCAAGATAGCTATTTTTTGAATTTCCCCACTATTTTTTACATGGGTTCCACCACATAGTTCAAGAGAATCACCAATTCTGACAACTCGAACGATATCTTTATACTTTTCGGTAAATAAAGCCATTGCTCCTAAAGCTTTCGCTTCTTCTAAAGGCATTTCTTTAATTTCACTATAAACCTTTTTATTGATGCGTTCATTAGCCAATTGTTCAACTTTCAAAATATCTTCTTCACTTATTTTACCAGTAAAAGTAAAATCGAAACGCAATCTCTCACTATCGACATAACTACCAGCTTGATGAACATTGTTTGATAAGACTTCTTGAAGCGTTTTTTGTAGGATGTGAATAGCACTGTGGTTACAAGCGGTCGCCTCACGTTCTTCAGCCATTATTTTGATGCTGCAACGTTCATTAATGGTAATTTTACCATCAACTAATTCAATCTTATGAAGATGTTGGCCATTTGGAGCTTTAATTACATCAATTACTTTAGCTTTGAAGTTTTCACTCTTCATAGCGCCTTCATCACAAACTTGACCACCACTTGTGGCATAAAAGCACGTTTTATCTAAAACAACATAACCATCACTATCTAATGAATCAGTAAATTTACCATCTTTGATTAGACCAATGACCTTACTTTCCATTTGGGTTTCGTCATAAACGAATTCACTCTTCTCTTTAAAATTCAACAATTCTTCATTTTGAATATTCATGGTTGATTCCTGATGATAAGTATCTTTAGATATCTGTTTCTGTTGTTCCATATATTTGCGGAACTCTTCGCGATCAGTAGTCATATTGGCTTCTTCTAAATATTCAAGAGTCAATTCGTAAGGAAATCCATAAGTATCATATAGTTTAAAGACGTCGTAACCACTAATAGTGCCATCGACACTCTCTTCAATTAATTGGGCAAGGCGTCGCTCACCAGAGGCAAGGGTCTTGTGAAACAATTCTTCTTCTTGAAGCACTAGAGCTTTGACATTACTCTTCGTATTCTCTAATTCTGGATAACTATCACTCATAATGGATACGACAATATCTACTAATTTATAAATGAATGGCTCATTCAAACCGAGCTTTTTTCCCATGCGCACACTGCGACGGAGAAGACGACGAAGAACATAACCGCGACCAGTATTTTCAAAAATAGCGCCATCGGATAAGGCCATCGTTATAGCGCGGATGTGATCAGCGATAACTTTAAATGGCATTTCTCCCTTGTATTCTTTTCCCGTCAACTCTTCAATTTTTTTAATGATTGGTACAAATAAATCCGTATCAAAAGTTGAATCGACATCCTGAAAGATGCAACACCAACGCTCAAGTCCAGCGCCTGTATCAATATTTTTATGAGGGAGCTCTGGATACTCGCTTCTTGATAATCCGGGTTGAGAATTGTATTGACTGAAAACGTTATTCCAAATCTCCAAAAAGCGTTCTTGATCTTCATCCCGTCTAAATTTTTCTAAAGCATCGCCATTTGGATCATAAGCTTCGCCGCGGTCGTAAAATATTTCCGAATCAGGTCCACATGGTCCTTCACCAATTTCCCAAAAATTGCCTTCAAGTGGTACGACATGATCTTCGGCAAGACCTAATTCAACCCATTTTTTTTGGGCCACGCTGTCATCTTTATAGACCGTTACATAAATTTTTTCTTTTGGTATACCAGCCCATTCCTCACTAGTTAAAAACTCATAGGCAAATTCAAGAGCTTGTTCTTTAAAATAGTCCCCAATTGAAAAGTTTCCCATCATTTCAAAAAAAGTTTGATGTCTTTTGGTAACTCCCACATTATCGATATCATTTGTTCTTATACATTTTTGAATGGTTGCAATGCGCTTATTCTCGGGAACGACACTACCATCAAAATATTTTTTTAGTGGAGTAACACCAGCATTGATAAATAATAAACTGTCATCATCATAAGGAACGAGCGGTGCACTTTCCATGACGTTGTGTCCTTTACTCTCAAAGAATTTTATCCATAAATTTCTTATTTCTGTACTACTTAACTTTTTCATAAATCCTCCTATATTTGCGCTAAAATCTCATCTAAACGCTCAGCATATTCTTCGACTGTACCATTATTTAAAATGTAGTAATCAGCTTCGGCAATTGGTCCTGCTTTAGCTATATTTTCAATCTCTGATAAATCGCGTTCAACAGCTTGTTCTTTGGTTAGAGGTCTAATTTCACGAATGCTTAGACGTTGGTAACGTATTTCACGATCGACAACAATGGCCACCACCGTTAAACTTTCACCTAGTTCTTCCCTTAGAATTTTTAACTCATCCCAAGAGTATAGACCATCTAAAACGGTATTGCTCTCTTCCGCAAACTCTTTAATTCGTGGTAATAAAATCTTGGCATAGGCTCCCATTCCTAACTCTTTACGCAATTTCTCGCGCATCATCTTTTCATTAGCCGGATTAATTTCTAAACCACTCTCTTTTAGTTTTTCAAGAGTAACTCCACCAAAATAAACTTTTTTCCAATTTTTAGCTACGAGAATATCCGAAGCTACACTCTTACCACTTCCACACATTCCGACAATTGCCACAATTTTTTTCATTTTATCCTCCTCTATAAAAATAAAAAGACCAAGCCATAGGAGTGCTTGCGCACGGTACCATCCTACTCTGGTCTTGATTGACATAACGGTTTAACCGCTGATACTCGAAAGTAGCTTTCTGAAGTATATCTCACTTTGTTCCACCAACCCAAAGCTCTCTCTAAAGATATTTAAATCATACTCCTCTTCGTCATCGCATCATCACATATAACTATTCTTCAACAGTCCATAATTTATATTTCTTGATGAAGAAACTTGCGAGCACTTTACAACAAGAAATAACTGGTGTCGCTAACAACATACCAAGTATACCAAAGAAATGACCAAATAGCAATAAGCCAATTATAATTGTTACTGGATGTAATTTCATCGTCTTACTCATAATGGTTGGTGTTAATAAATAGCTCTCAACTCCTTGACAGATCAAAACGGAAATCAAAACACCAATTCCTACTCGTGGCGAAATAGTAAATGCCACGATGACGGAAGGTATTCCTCCAATATATGGTCCGAGATAAGGAATGATATTCGTCACAGCACAGAATAGTCCAAAAACCATTGGGGCTTTCATACCGGCAATCGACATACCGACACTCTGACAAATAAATAGTAAGAACATGACAATTAGAGTTCCATAGACATAGTGACGCAATAGAACATTTAATCTATCATTCAACTTCGATACTTCATCACGATGCTTTACAGGGACAAGTTTCGCAAGACGAGCTCGGAAATCATCAAAATCTAATAACAAATAGAAACCAATTAATAGACCGATGACAAAATTTAAGCCACCACTAACAACTGTTTTAATGATTGTGATTATGGTTGATGGTCCATCAATCATGACGGAATCCAATATATTTTTGAAGACATTATCGACATTTTCTTTGACAACGCCAGCTTCAATACTATAGGTCTTAGCTATATTATTTATGAAGACATCTAATTGTGAATTGAGACTCTTAAGCGTTTGTGGAGCTGCTGCTACAATATCGTTAATCTGTTGAACTAATGCTGGAATCAACAAATTACCAATCAATATGAAAAGCGCAATCAATAATACGTACACGAATAAAACGCCAATTCCTCTTTTAACACCTTTCGATTGGAAATATGTCACGATTGGATCCAAGAGCCAAGCCAAAATCACCCCAATGAAGAATGGTGATAAAATCGAAAGAACATCTCCTAAAATATGAATTATATTCCATTCTTTTCCAATATAAGTAATTAATACGATTAGCGCAACGACACTAACTCCGAAAATCAACTTGATCAAATTGCGACTGAATTTGATCAACTCATTCAATTTTTCATAATCAATCTTATCTGATAAACGTTTTTTACCAAACATAAAAATCACCTATCCTGAGTTAATAATATCATACATTATCATAATATGTTCTTTTTTTTCTTCTACTTTACTAATCTTGACAAAAAAATATCAAGAGTAAACTCTTGATATCATTACATCATATTTTTATTCATTTCTTTGACTTTATTAGCCATTTTGTCTACAGAATTTTTTATATCTTCTTTATAATCAGGATTATATTTTTTGTATAGCATAAATCCACCATACCCCATAGCACCAATAGCTAACCATTTCATCATTTTATTCATAAAATCCTTCTTTCTAAAAATATGATTGGTATATATACCATTCATATTATGAGAGAATAAATTTTTTTTATACAGCATTATCTAATTTTTTTAGACGAACACTCTCACTTCTTCCATATATGGAAGTCAATTCATCACTTTCACTTGTCAAATTGAAATGAATGGAGTCATCATCAATTTTTCGTTCTTCATCACTCAAAGAATCTTGGAGAATTAAATCGTATAGATAAATCTTTTTGTCATTCATATCAATTCGATAGCGACCATAATAATAAGCTTTATGTTCACAATCACCGACATAAAATATCGCTGAATAATCACTATTTAAAACGAGATTAGTTGTATTACTACAGGAATTGTTTTCATCGTCAACATAACTATAAATTCCGATATAGTCATAGTTATCGGCGCTTTTATCTTTCGGAATCGTCTGATCCTGTTCACAATTATCGTTTCTAACTACCTGCTCTTTTTGATCATAATACATTTTCGTCATCAACAATAATAGTCCTAAATTGACGACAACTAATAATAGAACAATTACTACTAAAACGCGATTTTTCTTTTTAATTCGATAATCCATTTTTTTCACCACTCTTATTCATCAATGCGATTAAGCGCTCCTTGATGGATGTCCTTCTAACATCGGAGTTATTGTTCATCGCGGCCTTTTTTAAAGCTTGTATATTACCAATTATATATAGTTCGCGCTTGGCCCGCGTCACGCCGGTATAATATAATTTGCGATACAACATCTTGTTATATTCCATAGTAACTGGTATGACAACAGTCTTAAACTCACTTCCTTGTGACTTATGAATACTAATCGCATAACCATGTTTAAAATTGCTGAAATTGGATGGCGTAAAGCGGACATAATTGCCATCAAAATTGATGACCATCTCTTTTTTATCAATGCTGTCAATGATACCGATATCACCATTAAAAATATTTTCTTCTGGCATATTAGTCAATTGGAGAACTTTATCTTCTTCGCGATAGATGACATCACCAACGCGCAATTCTTTTTTTGTTGGTGAAGCTGGATTAAAAATTTCTTGAGCGACCTTATTTATATTATCTATACCATTTAAAGTCTTATACATCGGTACTAATATTTGAAAATCTTTATAATCCATCTTCTGATAACTGTGACATATTTTTTTAATTTCATCCATCACTGAACTCGCATCAGCTTCGCGAAAGAAGAGATCAGAGCTCTTATTAAAAGCTTCTTCATCGACAGTTCCACTATTGATATCATAAGCTAAATTGATAATATTTGAATCACTCACTTGACGATATAAATAATTTAATTTGACGAAATTGATTTTTTCACTCTCAATCAAATCTTTTAAGACTTGACCAGGACCAACACTTGGAAGCTGATTATAATCGCCAACTACAACTATTTTAGTATCCGTTTTAAGGCCCCGAAACAGAGAAGCAAAAAGGTTCGTATCCACCATACTTCCTTCATCAATGATGACAAATTCGACATCACTGCGATTGTATTCATTGACTTGAAAACGATCATTTTCTTTATTCCATTTCAAAAAGCGATGAATAGTATAAGCTGGCAAATGCGTCGTTTCACTCAAACGTTTCGCCGCTCTTCCTGTTGGAGCAAGAAGCGCTATTTTTTCATTTAAATTACTTCCTAAATCATTCAAGTCTTTATATAGATCAACGATGGCTTTAACGATCGTCGTCTTTCCCGTTCCTGGTCCACCAGTTATTACTAAAAAATGTTTTTGAAGCGCATCTTTTATGGCTTGTAACTGCTCATCATTGTAGGTGATGTTTTGATATTCCTCTAATTCTTGAATCATAATATCTAATTTTTTATATATGTCATCTTCTATACCCAATAAATACTTGATGCGATTCGCTATTAAAATCTCATCTTCATACATCGTTTTTAAATAATACTTTTCATTTTCTTTAATCAATTTCAAATCTAATATGAGACTGTTTAAAGCCGTAATAAAGTGCTCTTTACTGATATCACTCATAAGACACCGATTGACATAACTATATATCTCATCAATGAATAAATAACTGTGACCAAACGTATTACAAACTTCATCGACAACATAGAGAGTTGCGGCTTTTAATCTTCGTTCATCATCAAAGGGATAATCACATTTTAAGGCAATGGCATCAATCTTTTTAAAAGGTATCTCTTTGATATCTTCATATAATTTATATATATTGTTATCGATGACCTCTAGAGTCCTACTCTTATAACGATTATAGATGATCATACTATCTTTAGTCGTAAAACCTAAATCATTTAAACTCAAGACAATTTTATAACTAGCTTGATATTCCTCAAGCGTATCGTGTAGAACTTCGATATTCTTGCGCGTGATACCAGGAATTAAGAGAAGATTATCAGGATGCTCCAAAATGATGTTTAGAGATTCTTTTCCTAAAACATTGACGATCTTTTTAGCTTTATTTTCACCGATACCTTTAAACAACCCACTCGCTAAGAAATCGACAATCGCATCTTTTTCTTCAGGCATACACCTCTCATATGATTCAACTTGAAATTGTTCCCCATATTTAGAATGAATGACATATTTACCATGAAGGATATATGTATCACTATCATTTAATTCATGAAAATATCCCGTGAAAACGACTGTTTCACCAATGATATCCTGATTTTCATCATCAGCTTCTCGGATTTTAAAAAGGCCAACCATATACCCATTCTCACCTTGAAATAAGCTCTTGCGAAAATTACCTTTGATAAATGATTCCATATATTCACCTCCAAACTTCTTTAATTCTATCGCAAAACGTCAAAAAAAACAATCGAACAGGTAATCTATAAACTATAGTTGTGTCAATTTAACAAAATCCAAATAAACTATATTAGTAATAGTAAAGGAGGTTATGCTATGTATTATTATGGTGGAGGATCAACTTGCTGTGGAAACAACAGTTATCCATTTTATCCATATTATCCAATGCAATACCAAAATAATAACTCATCATACTATGCCATTATTTTAGTACTATTTATCTTACTAGTTATTGTAATTGGATCTAGATTTGCACGATAAAAACGTTTTGAGGAGTAGATTTTTTCTACTTCTTATTTTTATTTTTACCAAAAAAAAGTTATTTTTCTTTATTTTTAGACATTTTATGTTAAAATTGTACTTGTGGTGAAGTCTATGTTAAAAACAAAAGACATCCTAGATGAAAAGAATAAAATACTTCATACTAAAAGTAAAGATGTAACTTTTCCAATGGATGAAAAAGATAAAAAGATGATTGATGATATGATTGAACATTTGACTTTAAGTCAAATCCCTGAAGAAAGTGAAAAATATGATTTGCGGCCAGGTATGGGAATGGCAGCGGTTCAATTGGGAGTTCCGAAGAGATTCTTTGTTGTCGTTCACGAATATGAAGAAGGAAAATTTAAAAACTATGTCTTAGTCAATCCCAAAATTGTCAGTTCATCAGAAGAAATGATTTATGTTGAAGAAGGCGAAGGATGCTTGAGTGTCAATCGTCCTACTGAAGGGATTGTTCCAAGACACGCTCGCATAACGATGGAGGGTTATGATGTCGATGGTAACAAAATCAGTTATCGTGCCAGAGAAGAACTAGCGGTTGCTTTTCAACACGAGTATGATCACTTAGATGGTATCCTCTTCACCGATCGTATCGACAAAAAAAATCCTTATAAAAATAAGGACAAATATCGCGCTATATAAAAATGAATGATCATTACCGATCATTCATTTTTTTCATCTTTACTAGGACTGACATAATACTCTTTCATAGTCAGAGTCAAATTAGTATTCTCATCAATCGCTGTTCCCTTTTTAACGCTCTGTTTATCAACATATCCATTACCTTCTATTTCATAAGGAATGTCTAGATATGACAATACGACTTTGGCATGATTCAAACTCAAGCCATTGAAATCAGGCATAGTGATGTTGTCTTTGTCATTCGTCACGAGAATTACTAAATCTTTTTTCGTCACAATCGTTCCCTGTTTAGGATACTGACTGATAATCTTATCACCTTGACCAATTACGATCGTTTTTACTCCAAACTCTTCTAAGCTCTTTGTAATATCTTCTGTCTTTTTATTGGTAAAACTGCTTAGAGTATATGTATCCAATTTTTCAGTTGTCTCTTCTTTACCATCGTAAATACCATAGTAATTGCTGATGTTAGCGACCATTTCTTTAATGACTGTCGTCATCGGTTTTACCCTTCCGCCACCACCATCATTTGGTCTTTTAGAAGCAACATAGAAAATTATTTCAGGATCATCTTTAGGAAACATTCCTGATATACCTTTAATTACTTCACCGGTATTATATCCAGTACTTGAAGCTACTTGCGCTGATCCCGTTTTGATGATTAGGTCATATCCTTTCATATAATATGGATAACCAGTACAAGTACTACTATTACCATTGATAACATCGGCCATCAAATCTTTGATTTTATTGACGGTTTTAGTTGAAGCTACCTGATATAATTCTGTTCGTTCTCCTTCGTAGAGTACTTTGCCGCTACTATCGACTACTTTAGTGACGTAGAACGGTTTTAAAAGCATACCATCGTTCGCTATCGAAGTTAAAGCTTTTATATTTTGGATTGGTGTCGTCGTTATTCCTTGACCAAATCCCGCATTGTAATACTCCGTTTCATAAGTGAAACCGATTTTACCAGACGCTTCATTCGCCAGTTCAACTCCAGTTGGAGAACCAAATCCCATCTTGTTGAAGTACGATTTTAACGTAGCCTGGTTGAGATTGTTCCGCAACAACGAAATGACACCGGTATTACTTGACAGAGCGAAGCCGCGATCATAAGTGATATATCCCCATCCATTACGGTCCCAGTCACCGATTTCCGTACCATCTTTCGCTCTAAAAGTTCCAGATTTATAAGTATCACTACCATTATAATTACTATATTCCATTGCGGCCATATAGGTATAAACTTTCATCGTTGACCCAGGTTCAAAAGGCACCGATACATTGTAGTCTAAGTAATTAGTCATATTCCGTTTATTCGGATCAAAAGATGGATCAGAGGCCGCTCCTAAAATAGCTCCCGTTTTCGCATCCGCTACCAAAATGGTATACCAATCCCAACGATAATTCTTAGCTTTAGCATTATCGAGAGCTTGTTCCAAGAATAGTTGGACATTAGCATCAATGCTCAAATAGATATCAGCTCCATCCACTGCTGCCACCGTTGTCTCTTTGGTACCAGCAATCTTGTAGCCATTACGATCTCTTTGATAGAAGGTATAACCATCTTTACCGCGCAAAATTTCATCATAAGCTTTTTCGATGCCCATCTCTCCTACCAAGGTAGTTATCTCATTACCATTTTCATCGGTAATAGTTTTTTCTTTGGCATAACCAATGGTATAAGACAAGAAATCACCATATGGATAATAACGCTTTTGGGTAGCCATAAAATCAATTCCTGGCAAATTCAAATCTTTAATAGCGTCCTTCTGAAGCTCTGTCAATCCTCTTCCGGCTGAACCGAATTCTGTCTGATAGACATTAGTCTTCGATAAATATCTGACAATGGTGTCATAATCAAGATTGATCACTTTCGATAATTCACTCGCTGTATATTCAACATCGACGACGTGTTGGGGATTGTTAGGATTAGTCGTTCGCGATGGCTCAAGATAAGCAATTAGCGTATATGAAGAAACTGTCTCCGCTAAAACATTTCCCTTCGCATCGTAAATCGTTCCCCGTTTTGCTGGTAGAGTTCGCGTCGTACTATTTCTATTTCGCGCAAAAGCCTGGATATCGATGCCATCAATTTTAGTCGATAGCGCTAAAACCGAAACACGAGCAATTATCACACCAAAACAAAGAAGGCAAAGTAACATTAGCCAAGCTGGAAATTTTACAACTTTTGAACTAACATTTGCCTTCTTTTTTTCTTTCATTTAAATCACTTTCCTATTTTGATGTATCAATAGTCTTGATATTATCATTATTATAACTCAATCCTTCACTCTTCGCAACTTCTTGAATTTTTTCTAAAGAAGCAAGTTCACTAATCTTCATTGATAAACTCTCATTTTTCTTCTCTTGAGTAGTAATCTCTTTTTTCATTCTTTCAACGTCATAGTTCACTTTAGATAGAGTTGCTTGAGAAAAAACAATCGCTAAAGGAGCAATCAAAACTAAAATGAGCGTAAAACTGTATAAAAGTTTCTCAAATTTAGAAAATTTATATCGACGTACCTTGATTGTTTTTTTCATAAAAATCCTCTTTTCTTCTTTTTTATCTTATTCTTTCGATGATGCGCAACTTACTACTGCGACTGCGATTGTTTTCGTCAAGTTCTTGTTCACTTGGCGTAATAGCTTTATTATTGACTAAACGATATTTAGGAAGATATTCTTCAGGGATATTGGGAAGACCTTTTACTTTGGGGTCGATTTCCGTAACTTCCTTAAATATGTTTTTAATAATGCGATCTTCTAATGAATGGAACGTGATGACCGCTAGTCTTCCACCAACTTTCAAAAGCGAAAGACTATCATGCATTGTCTTATCCAAAATTCCTAATTCATTATTGACTTCTATCCTTATAGCTTGAAAAACTTTGCGAGCTGGATGCTTATCTCTTTTGGCTTTTTCAGGGACAGCCGACTTAATAATTTCAACCAACTCTAAAGTCGTTTCAATCTCTTTCTTTTCACGATATTTAACTATGTTTCGCGCAATACTTCGCGAATACTTTTCTTCTCCATATTTAAAAAAAATTTCTGCTAACTTCTCTTCAGGGTAAGTGTTAACAACAATATGTGCCGATAGTTCTTGATTTTGATTCATTCGCATATCCAATTTGGCATCATTGTGGTAACTAAATCCTCTATCTGATTCATCGAGTTGAGGTGATGAAACACCCAAGTCAAATAGAATACCATCTACCGATTCAACATTTCTTTTATTTAATTCTTCTTTTATATTTACAAAATTAGTATTTATGATCTCATAGTTATCAGCAATCGCTCTTAATTTTTTGTCGCTGAAGGCGATAGCTTCACTATCTTGATCAAAGGCGAAAAGACAACCCCTTCTTACTCGCTTTAATATTTCGCTGGAATGACCAGCATAACCTAATGTGCAATCTACGTAGATTCCGTCTTCTTTCAAATTAAGACCTTCAATGGATTCTTTCAATAAGACACTTATATGCATGTTCAATCACCATTTTCCCAATTTGAATCAAATAAATTTTCAGCAATATCTGACAACTCATCTTTATTGGTATTGTAGAAATTGTTCCATTTCTCCAAAGACCAAATTTCAAGGCGATCTCCTACGCCGATTATGACACAATCTTTTTGCAAACCGGCGTAAGAAATCAATGGAGAGGTAATATTGATTCGACCTTGTTTGTCAAATACTGTTGCAGTAGCACCAGACAAGAAAAATCTCATAAAGTTACGAGCGTCTTTCTTTGTAAAAGGTAAATTGCTTAAACGGGATGTAATCTTAGACCATTCAGTCTTAGGGTAAACGAATAGACATTCTTCAAGTCCACGAGTAATGACGAATTCTTCGCCTAAATCCTCACGGAACTTAGCTGGCAAAATCAATCTGCCCTTCTCATCGATGCTATGATGAAATTCACCCATCAACATTTACATCCCCCACTTTTCACCACAATTAACCACTGCTAAGATTATAATACTATTTTATCCCCACTTTGTAAATAAGAAAAAATAAAAAAAGACACACTTTACACAAATGTGTCTAATCATTATTTTTTTTAAACAATTATTATTTCAACAAGGCTTTAGTCGCAATTTTCTCTTTGATCATCGTTATGAATTCTTCGAGAGTTACAGTTGTTGTATCCTGTTGTCCATATAGACGATAAGTAACTGTTCCATTCTCTTGTTCCTTATCACCTAGAACTAAGCTATAAGGGATCTTAGCTGTTTGGCTCTCACGCATACGATATCCTAGTTTTTCATTGCGATCATCAAGTTCTACTCTGATATTTTCTTGTTTTAAAGCATCTACTACTTTTTTTGCATATTCGCTATGAGCTTCAACATTAACTGGGATGACATTTACTTGAACAGGAGCAAGCCAAGTTGGGAAAGCTCCAGCAAAGTGTTCAATCAAAATACCAATGAATCTCTCAATTGAACCGAAGATGACGCGATGAAGCATAACTGGTCTTTGTTTAGTTCCGTCTTGAGCCACATACGTCAAATCAAAGCGTTCTGGCAAATTGGCATCTAGTTGAATCGTTCCACATTGCCAAACTCTTCCCAAAGAATCTTTGATGTGGAAATCGAGCTTAGGTCCATAGAAAGCGCCATCACCTGGATTAATCTTGCAATCGTGACCTGCTTTATGACAAGCATCGCTCAAGATCTTTTCACTGCGATCCCACGATTCAATCGTTCCAATATACTTTTCTAAAGGACGCGTTGACAATTCTATTTCATAAGAAAGCCCAAAGATGGAATAAATGCGGTCGATGAAAGCGATTAAGCGAATGATCTCTTCTTCAATCTGATCATCACGCATGAAGATATGGGCATCATCTTGCGTAAAAGTCCGAACTCTGAAGAGGCCATTTAAAGCACCACTTGCTTCGTGCCGATGAACTTGTCCCAACTCACCACAACGTATTGGTAAATCCTTATAAGAATGAAGACTGTTCTTATAGACTAACATTCCTCCTGGACAGTTCATTGGTTTAATGGCAAAGTCTTTTTCATCAATTTTAGAAGTATACATATTTTCACGATAATTGTCCCAATGTCCAGATACTTCCCAAAGTTCACGACTCAACATAATTGGTGTCTTAATGAAGACATATCCTTCTTTCGTATGTTCTTCATACCAAAAATTCTCTAAAACATTTCTTAAAATCATTCCTTTAGGTAAGAAGAAAGGAAAACCTGGGCCATATTCACTCATCATAAATAGGCCTAACTCTTTACCAAGTTTTTTGTGATCACGTCTTTCAGCTTCTTTTAAAAACTCTAGATATTCATTTAGTTCTTCCTCAGTCTCAAAACAAATACCATATATTCTTTGAAGCATCTTGTTGTTGGCATCCCCCTTCCAGTAAGCACCACTAACCTTCAATAATTTAAAATGCTTCAATTCTTTTGTTGACGCAACATGCGGTCCACGACATAAATCAGTGAAATCTCCTTGGGTATAACAAGAGATGACTTGTTCCGTATCATCCATCCGAGAAATTAAATCAATCTTGTACGGATCATTTTTAAACATCTCTAAAGCCTCTTCTTTAGAAAGCTCGTGACGAATAATATTTTTACCATCTTTGGCACATTTCTTCATCTCTTTTTCAATTCTTTCTAAATCTTCTTCTTTAATGACTTCGTCTCCTAAATCAATGTCATAGTAAAAACCATTTTCAATAACTGGTCCAACCCAAAACAAAGCCTTTGGATATAGATGTTTAACTGCTTGAGCAAGTAAATGTGCACAAGAGTGATTCAACATATTCAATCTTTCATTTTCTTTAATATTTACCATTTTATCAATCCTCTCTTTTCTTTTTATTATACTTTTTCATCATTTTTTTGATATATCTAACTGGGACGACATTATTATCTTTGGATGCTTTCGCCATTTCGTCTATTCTTAGTAGCACTAATTCTCTAGCTCGTTCTTTCGCACAAACATTGTCGGAAACAGCCAAATTCCACAAATCATCAGTGGATATATTTTTAAGTAACTTTTCCAAAGTATCGTCATCCATAAGACAATTTTCTTCAATTAAATACCTAGCCAAGACATCTCCTAGAGCTAAAGCTTGAATGCCATCGCTTTCACGATACATAAAACAGACCATTGAATAGGGATATGTTTTATATTTATCATATAAAACTTTTCTTACTATTTGATCAAACTCCGAATTACTTCGCTGTTGCGAAAGAGCGATGAGCATCTTTGTATCATAATCATATAAGCTGGGTTTTCTCATAATACCTCCAAATAAAAAACTCCTATTATTAGATATAACAGGAGTGCTAAGCACGGTACCATCCGGCATTTTACTTAATTAATTTAACGGTTATCCCGGGAATCCTATTAAGGTCCTACTATAAGAAGAGTAACTTTATGAATTCATATTTGTTTCCACCAACCACAAACTCTCTATCAATCCACTCATAAAATCATATTTCTTGTCAATGTATTTAACTATTGTTATCTTATCATATTTTGTTTTTTTGTCAATACGCCTAATTATTTTTTATTTTAGTATATCGTTTCGTAAAATAGTCAATTGTCTTCTTTTTATTATTGATATACTTGCATCCCTCTTGGAGACGTTTTTCAAATTCCACAATCTTCTTATCACTTGGCCAAGTGTTGAAATAGAACAAATCCAATGCTTCGTTAGCTAGACAATCGGCAAATCTTCGTAATGGACTAGTCAAATGTGAATAATGTGGTAGACCTATTCCCATATGACCGATCGTACTATCAGTTGTATAAAAAGCGGTTGGATAAGTATCCCTTAACATTTTGACAAAGACATCATAATTTTCATTATTCGGATTATCGCGAAACTTTTGATCAAAGTAATCAATTTTTTCTAAATAATCTTTGCTCAACTCATGACCGCGATAGATGAAAGGGAAACCTTTTTTAGCCGCATAGTTAGCGACGGTTGAATTGGCCGCGATCATAGCGTATTCAATAATTTTCTCGCTACTACTCGTACCAGTGACATTAGTACCACTAGCATTCTTAACTTCCCGATTAGCAAGTCGATAACGCTCATCAATATGAATTCTCTTACTTAGGATGTTCACAATTTCTTGAAGATTGATAATAGTCTCTTCAAGTCTTGGATCATCGCAACCTCTATTAGCTAAATCGTTAAAACTCTCATAAGTCATTTTTTTATTGACATTTGTGATCGTCTTTTTAAAGACACAGCTATCTAAAATTATTTCACCAGTATCAGTAATTTCTATGTAATAACTAGTACTGAATCTATTTTCTCCCTCAGTTAAAGACATATAGTCTTTGGCGTGAGCCTCGGGGAACATCGAACTAGTCCGTTCAAGTGGTGAATATATCGATGTCGTTCGACGATAGGCTTCATCATATAAAATATTATTTTTACTGATATAACCTGATGGATCTGAGATGTGAACCCCTAACAAATAATTGCCATTTGGTAATCTACGAGCTGATAAGCCATCATCTATCTCTTCAGCGGTTTCATCGTCAACCGTTATGATGTACTCATCGTTATTGAGTTCGCGTCTTTGAGCCTCTTTCCGAAGCGATGCCACATTAAATCTGCGCGCTTCTGATAGAACGGCTTCATTGAAATCGACAACGACATCTGTTTTATAAGACAAGTGCGCTAGTGTTTCATTAGGATGCAACTCCTCTAATTTATTCTTCAATTCATTACTCCAAAAAGCTAATTTGTTTTTAGCCTCCATACTGATACTTTGATAATCATAATTATTTAAAAATTTATCGACGATTGCTAGAGCTTGTTCCATTGTTTCTTCGTTATAATCAATGGTTTTATTCATCAACATATTCTCTAAAACTTGATCATAGAAGAAAACATCATCACTATAACACAAACCACTCTTTATGTACACATCAATTGCTTCAACATATTTCTCAACGACTTCTATAATCAAAGATTTATTTTGGTCATCGCGGATATTGATTAGATGTGGATATTTTTCTAAAGCATATTTGACAAAAAACAAATTCTTTTCTTCAAATAATAAATAGCGAATCAAATTATAGGCATTACCATCATATTTATCGATGAAATTGTACATATATGATAGATTCATACCTTCAAGATTGTTGATTATTTCTTTAAGTTCTAAAAAATTATAATTACTTTTTGAAATATTTTCGGGACGTCTTTTTAAGATTTCGCGCACTTTCTGATGAAGTTTAGTTATCTCTCCATCAATAACTTTTTGTTTTTTAGCACTCAATCCTGGACGAATCTTATTTATCTTAATTAGAAAATGCGACAGTTTTTGATGATTACCTTCATAGTCAAAATGGGCTAATTCCTTGCGTAAAGCATTTAATAGCGTCAAAACTTTTTTGTATTCTTCTTGGTTGCCATCCATTATTTTTTTTATTCTTAGATCATAGTCCATATGCATAGTTATCACTCCCTAATATTTTTGCTGATCAATTCAATTGGTACTGCAAGTTTTTTAATTCTTTCGATGATGCGACGCGCATTAATCATATCAATAGTTGTATTGGAAATGATAAAATGCTTTTCTAATTCTTCCAAGTTCAAATTTGATGTGAAGAAAGTTGGAAGGTTTTCATTCATGCGATGATGTAATAAAGGCTCTAATACCTCATCTCTGGCCCAGGTAGTCAAATACTCAGCACCAATGTCATCCAGTAATAATATCGGAGCATTTTTAAGAGCACTGAAACGTTCACGATAATCGTAATCAAAAGCTTCCTTCAAACTTCGCAACAATTCTGGAACGTGAACGATAATACTCTTTACGTCTTTTTTAGCTAGTTCATTTAATAATGCCGAAAGTAAATATGTCTTTCCCGTTCCAAAATTACCATAGAGATAAATCCCTTTATCAATATTCTCCGTGAAGTAATGATGGTAATAGTCTTTTATTTTTTTCAATATTTCTACTCTATTTTTATCTTTGGTATAAACATTGCTCAAGGAAGCATTTTTAATCTCCCGAGATACATCAAATAGGACAACGTTTTCCTTATACTCCTCTTTCTTGGTATAAGAACAACCGATATAAGAAAAACTGATAGTGTTTTTATTTTTCTGTGGCGTTAAGACAAAACCACGAATTCGATTACGACATTCTAATAAGCCCTTGCAGCCATTACAATTATGACATTCAACAGCACAATCCTTTAATCTAGATGTATATTTCATCAAAATATTTTCATCCATTTTTAAAGATTTAGCTATTTTAGCAAATTGTTCATCTTTTAAACTATTGATAAATTCTTGTTGTAAAGAAAGTTTTATATCGTCATCGATTTTAAAAACACTATTAGCCTTATACATTCCTATCACCTAATAAAATTATAACATTTAATATGGACTGGTACAAACTTAAAAGAAAAAAAGTATATAAAATTATATACTTAAGCCTAAAATTATACTCAAATCTAATTGAAAGATAACAATTATCAAAGTTGCGATTAAAAGAAATGGTCCATAGGGAATGACACTATCTTTATTTTTAGCATATAAAAGTAATGATAGCGGTAACGCAATAAAGCTCGATAAGAAAATCGTAAATAGCGATGATCCTATGCCAAGACAACATCCCACAAAAAACATCAGTTTGATGTCGCCACCACCGAGTGATTCCTTTTTAAAAATAAAATTACCCAAAAGCATTAAACCATACATGATGAAAAAAGCAATAATGCCATATAGTAAATGCCAAAAAGCGTCTAATGGTCCATTCATGATCAAGCGAATCAAAATTATAGCGATTGAAAAGAAGATAGTCACTTCGTCAGGAATGATTAGATAATTAGAATCACTGACGACAACGATGACAAAGAATGATGAGATCAATATGGATAAGGCACATTCAAAACTGAAGCCGAAAATCCAATATGATAACGCAAATAGTATTCCTGTCGTCAATTCAATTATGAAATAGAACTTAGGAATTGGTGCTTTGCACTTCCGACATTTTCCTCCTTGAATCAAAAAAGAAAAAAGCGGAATCAATTCGTACCATTTCAACTTATGTTTACATTTAGGACAAAAAGACCCTGGTTTGACAAGAGATAATCCTTTTGGTAAACGCCATCCGACAACATTGAAAAAAGAACCAAAAATTGTTCCAAAGATGAACATAAAAGTGGTTACAAATATTTTTAATTCCACAAAAACTCCCCCTAAATTTGTCCATATAAATCAAACATTGGTAAAATGATTGACATTAGGATGAACCCTACAGCAACAGCAAGGAAAATGATAACTACTGGTTCAATTAAACTCTTAATTACCGTAACGGCATTATGATGAAGATTGCCAAAGTGCTCTGATACTTTTTGCATCATTAGGGCAAGTTGTCCAGTTGACTCACCAGTGACAATCATCTCATAAGCAACTACAGGGAACGCCCACTCGCCTTTAAAAGTATCGCTCAATTTAGCTCCCTTACTCAAGCCAATCAAAGTTCTTGACAATATCTCTTTATATATCTCATTTTCAGTGACATTACTCAATACTTCCATACTGTCAGTAATGAATACACCATGGTTTAACAAAGACGCAAAAGTTCTTGTAATAGTTGCGATTTGTCCATAGATGATAGTATTTCCAAAAGCTGGCATTTTCATTATAAACACCTGCATTGCCCGCCTAAATGATCTAATATTTTTATATAGCCAAGAAAAGGTAAAGATGACAACCAACACACCAACTATAAGGAAAAGCCAATACTTTTGCAGAAATTCACTAGCCCCAATAACAAACTTTGTTATAGCTGGTAATTCAGCTCCTTGGCTAGAGAACATATCAACGAATTGCGGTACGACGAACATTACTAAGAAGAAAACGGCACCGATACATAGAACAAAGATAACAGCCGGATAAATTAGTGCTGACATCATTTCTTTTCGCGTTTTTTCTGTATCTGTAAAGTAATCGGCCATTTCATCCAAAGTTCCAGCTAAATCTCCGGTCATCTCACTCGTCTTAACCATATTGATGAGGATACTTGGGAAAGCATTTCCCTGTTTTTCAAGAGCTACTGAAAAAGGCTCACCAATAACTAACTCATAGATTACTTTATCATAAATTCTTTTTAGATTGGCATTGGATGTCTGTTTAGTCAAAATGCGCATTGAATCGATGAGCGGAATTCCCGCTTTAATATATGTTGATAACTGAATGAGTGCGAAAGACAAATCACCAGTCTTAATCTTTCCACTACCAAGACTGATATCGATATCAAATTTTCCACGAGGAACGATATCAACAATCTCATATCCCTCATTTGTTAAAAAGACTCTAACAGCAGTTACATCAACCGCATCAAATATTCCCTTAACGGTATCTCCCATTGAATTCTTAACCGTATATCTAAACGATGTCAACTTTTCCTTGCCATCAACTTTCTTTTCTCCGACATTAGCTCCTCTTTTAAATTCAGAACTCTGTTCTTTTACTCTCTCTAACTCTTTATCTAGAGCTACACCCTCTAATCGGTTCGGATCAAATTCAACTTGTTTTTTCGAAAATAAGCTTTTTAAATAGGAAAGCCCTTCTCCAGCTAGTGTCAATATTCTTAATGGAAATCTTAAAACATCTTTCATTTTGCTGCCTCCCTATCTTATTCTAAATTAAATTATATCATACCTCCTCTTAATTTTAAACATTTTTTTATTAATTCATATAATAATGTAAAGGAGGAATAAAATGTTCAATAACTACAATTACTTTCCTTTTCAAGGAATGCAACCACGTTTGTCTCTCTTTAGTGGCTTACGAAATTTGAACTTTGGTGAAATCCTTAATGGAGCTCAAAAGACCCTCAATGTGGTAAACCAAGCGATTCCTATTTTTTATCAAATTCGACCTCTTTGGAATAACACTAAGACTATTTTTAAAATAGCTAATGCCATAAATGATGATGACAAAAAAGTGGTAAATAACACAGCACCAAAGAATGAAGAAAAGATACAGGAAACTAAAAAAAGTGATGTCAAATACAATGAACCCGTCTTCTTTTTATAAAAAAAGAAAGAAATTACTTTCTTTCTAAAGCATCCATTATTGCCACAATCATCTGTTTCTTTCGCGAAACGATATTTTTTAAGAAATGACCTTCTTCGATATTATTGACATTGAAAGCTAGTGCCATAATGTTTCGTGATTTCTCATTAAATAAGAGATATGAGCCATTAGTGATTATATTGGTGACAAAAAGACACACTATATCATAATTGTTATTAGTAGCTATTTCATTTAATTCGCTAATATATGCCTCTTGTTTTTCTCTAATCTCTTCGTAATCGGTCGTAAAGACTTGACCAATACCAATATTGATATCTTCATCACTAAATTTTTTAAAGTCTTGATAAATGATGTCTTCAATGGTTCGATTGCGCAAACTTGAACCGACTTTAAACATTTCAAGGCCATATTCTTCATAATTGATATCTAGTTGTGAGCTCAAGTCAGAGACCGCCGTCCGATCATAACTGGTCGTCGTTGGACTCTTTAACAGTAAGGTATCAGATAAAATAGCTGATAGAAGTAGTCCCGCTATATCGTTAGGAATTGCTACTCGATACTGCTTAAACAAACCAAAAATAATGGTACAAGTACTACCGACAGCCATATTGCGGAAATTAATCGGTTGGTTAGTTGAAATGGCACCAAGGCGATGATGATCAATTATCTCAATAATTTCGGCCTCTTCTAGTCCATCGACACTCTGCGTTTTTTCATTGTGATCTACCAAGATCACTTTTTTTCTTTTCTTTTGATTGACATCAGTAATTCTGATCAAGCCTAAACACTTATCATTTTTACCAACTACAGGGTAATTACTATAGGCAAGCCGACTATAGACCTCTTCAAAATCGGTTAAGAAATCGCTATCGTGAACGACCACCGGTTCGTATGAAGCGCTGATATTTAAGGCATAATTGCATAAACTCAAAAGGTTCGTCACTTCAAAACTATCATAGTGAGTGCGGATGATATTGACGCCATTTTGACGCGCTTTTTCCAAGTGTTCTTCTTTGATTTGACCATTTCCAACTAAAATGATCAATTTAACGCCGGAGTTCACAGCATACTCCAAAATGCTATGGCGATCACCAATGACTAAAATGGTATCGTGGTGAAGTTCAACATCATTTAAAAAAGTTGTACTTTTAAAAGTCGCTGTTAAAACATTACCAACAATTTCTTCGTCAAAGCGTAAAACTTCTTCGCCCTGTAATCCTTTCAACAAATTATCATACGAAGTATAGAGATGACGCCGATCACCCTCGATTAAGTCTTTAGCTAATTCTTTTAACGTTATCAAACCAACTAATTTATTATTGTCACGCGAATCGACAATGGGAATGCCACTAGAACCGTTCGCATTCATCATATCATAGGCATTTTTTATCGTATCAAATTTATCGACATAAAAATTCTTACTATAATTGACATCGCTAATTTTAACTTTGACATCATTTAAGTACCTTGGCACTTCAACATGAAAATGTTCTAAGACAAATTTCGTTTCATTATTGATATCACTCAAAATTCTTGGTACAACTTCAACATTCTTATATAGTAAATTGTGCAAGTACGCCACGGCTATTGTTGCACAAACACTATCTGTATCCGGTTTTTTATGTCCAAAAACATATATCTTTTCCATATGCATCACACTTTTCCCTATTCTTTTTAGATTATATCATACAATTAAGATATTTCTAACAAATTGTTGTTTAAACTTTGCAAATTATTATCAATGATGGAATAGAGATAGATATCTACTTCTTTTTTGGTCTTTTGTTGAATAAACTTGCGATAACCATTCAATTGTTTATAGTAATTTTCATCATCGATATTTTTGAGTTTATAATCAATGATACTGATTCTGTCTGGATACTCTATCATCAAATCGATAATTCCGTGGCACAAGTTATCGGCATCCTCATAGATAAACTCATATTCTTTGTAGATATTGCCCGCAAAAGAAAGGCCACAATGTAAGAAATTATCTAAGTATTTTTGATACTTTTCGGGAATACCATCAAAATTAGGATTTTGAAAATCGAATACTTCAAATAAATAATGGATATAGGTACCAAACTCCATTTTCTTTTTCGTCTCTTCTTCGAGAAGCAAACTATTGCCCTTCGAGAAATGACTACTGATGGCATAAGTCCGCGGAATGTTTAAGGAAATATCATTAATCTGTTCCTCACAAACCTCTATCTTATCTTGATAATTGGTCTTTTTAATCAAATTATAGTCATGGGTCAATCCTAATTCCTCTAAATTGACAGGAACTATGTAAGGATTTAAAACACTTTTTATACTGTTGATGATATCACTGAAAGATTTATAATTACTTCTGATATCTTGGGGAACGATTGAAGTAAATGCATTATCCTCATCTTTCAAATTACAAACTAAAATCATTTTTTCTTTACAACGCGTCAAAGCGACATAAAACAATCTTATTTTTTCACTGATTTCTTCTTTTAAGAAATCTTCTTTAAACATCAATTTGTAAAAAGTATCGCCAATGCCTTCATCATAGTAGGGAGCGATGATACCATATTTTTCCGCAAAGAGAAAACGATTCTTTAAATCATCAAGATTAAAGCGACTATAAAAGCCAGCAAAATAACAGATATGATATTCAAGGCCTTTGGATTTATGAATAGTCATTATCTTGACACTGTCACTAATATTCTCACTGATTTCACATTCCAATTTTTGCTCAGAAGACATTATATTGTCTAAATAATCCCAGAATTCGCGAATGCCAAAGCCCATTTTTTCCATACCTTGAGCCAAGTTGATGACATATTCAAGGCGAACATTAACCTTTTCCATATCACCAACACTAATGCTCTTCATATAAAAGGCAAAACGATCAATTATTTCTTCAATGGTCTTTGCTAAAGACCAACTTGAAAGACAATTAGACAAATCTTTTAGGATGGCATAAAGTGTACTGTCTCTATATTTATCTTCCGTCAAATAATCAAATAGTTCACTGTCACTATAATTGAATAAATAGCTACGACCAATAGAGGCGAAAGCATATTTAAAATCTACTCCATAGTCTCCATCCTTGAGACAGATTAAAAGTCCTAAAATATTTTTAATGATGGCGATATCATCATCCGTTTTTATATTGGTTGACGTGTATTTAGTGAGGGGCACATTGAAATATTCAAATATTTTTTTATAGAGATCAAATTTAGTAGAACGATCGATCAAAATACAAAAATCATTATAAGTGACATAACGAAGCGTTTTCGAATTTTTATCAAAGATTTGATAATGATTACTAACTTTATCCTTGATATCTTTTAAAATGGTGAAGATTTCGACTTCATCTTTCGTATATTCAAAACCCTTTTCGAGATTATAGTTATATATTTCCATATCGTAATTTTGCGAAGTATGGCCCTCTTCACTATAAGCTGTATTACCAAAAATCATCCGATGTGATTCTTGATAGCGCGCTCCACCAATTTCATCATCCATAACGGCATCAAAAATGAGATTGATATTGTTTAAAACTTCCGTCCGACTGCGAAAATTTTTCAAAAGATCAATTTTATAACCACCACGATTTAACGCATAGTTGTCATATTTACTTTTAAAAATATAGGGATCAGCGTGACGAAAACGATAAATTGATTGTTTGATATCACCAACCATATACACATCATCATTCGCAATCAATTTGATAAAACTCTCTTGTAAGTACGACGTATCTTGATATTCATCGATCATTATTTCTTTAAAATAATATTTTAGTTCTTGTCGGACACTTTCATTATAACGAACAACACTAATAGCCATATTGGCAATATCATTAAATTCAAAAGCATTGTTTTGGTATTTGAAAGCCATTATTCTTGCATCAAGTTTCTTTATCATTTTAACAAGAACCCGGCAATATTCTTTCGTTGCTAAAACGCGTTCTTTGACTTTAGATAAATTTTCTTCAACCATAAAGCTATCTAGATCTTCTTTAGCTTTAGTAAAGTCCTCTTTAGCTTGTTTCAAATCTTCAGCACTATTACGAGGAAGTGGTGGAATTTTTTGAGATAAAGATTTATAAATAGTTTCATAATTATCACAAGAATTGAAATGATCGACAACATTTAATAAATCTTCACCAAAATCACCTTCCGCTAGAGCTAACAAGTCATTAGCTCGATCTTTAACTTTCGCAAACTTCTTCTTGATTATCTCTTCATATTCCAAAAGAAGCTTATCGATGAACTCATCACTAAAATAATGGTCCATATATGAATCTAAAAAATCTTTTTTATTCATCAATAGATCCATTTTATCATTGAGACTTAGGACATATTTTTTAATATCATAATCATCTTTTACACATAAATCACTTATCAATTTGATAAAATCAGGATCTTTTTCGTGATACTCCTCTTCCATTATTGCATCAATGATTTTAATCTTTTCATTATAGATGATACTGGCATCTACTATTGATACATCTTTAGAGATATTTAATAGATAATGATATTTCTTGACCATTGATAAACTAAAACTGTCAAAGGTTGTTATATAAGCCCCATCAATGAGATTCAATTGTTCTTGTAAACTAGCATCCTTCTTAATCGCCGAACGAATGCGTTCTTTCATCTCGTGAGCAGCGGCATTAGTAAAAGTTAGGACTAAAATCTGATTGATGTTGATGCCACTTTTTAATTTGCGAATAACGCGTTCAGTCAAAACCGCGGTCTTACCACTACCAGCTCCAGCTGATACAATGATGTTGCACCCTTCTTTATCAATAGCTTCTTGTTGTTCTTTGGTCCACTTAGGCATTATCATCACCTCCTAAAAAAGACAAGTCTTCAAAGGCGCGCACTTTTTCGATATCTTCATTCTTACGATAACATATATCTTTATATTGACAAAAATCACACCCAATTAAATCTTTGCCAATCTGTTTTGGATTGATGGAGAAATCGCCATTTAAAATAGCCGTTATATCTTCTTCAATAACTTTATCAACGTAATCGACTAACGCATCTAAGACGTCATCCGCAATCGTCTTCTTCAAAGCATTGACGCTAAAATCACCATCTTTTTTAACCGACATACTACTGATGAACTCACTCTTTTCATAAGTTGGATCAAATAGTTCCAATCTGGGTTTATCATCAGTTGAATAACCAACTAATTTCAACTTGTTCATCTTCATTTCTTGATATGACTTCTTATCATCTCTTTTTAATTCCCCATTTAGAATTCTTTCTAAATAGAAGCCAACAAATTTCGGATTATCAAAGATATGGCCCTTCTTGATCAAATACCAATATATTGGTAATTGCATATTGATACCATAGGCGACGTTGGATAAGCTAGTATCAACGGCTCCCGTCTTATAATCGATGATACTGATTAAAGTAGAATTGTCCTTTTTATGATACATACACTTATCAACAATCCCTTTGAATTGAATTTTGATATCTGGACAATCCTGGCGATCCTTGGATAAATAGATTTCATATTCCATCAACTTATCAGTCAAATAAGTCTCGTGATGTAATTTTTTGACAAACTCGATAATTAAACGCAATTCTTCTTTTAATTTAATCAAGAAAATTTCATCTTTTTCAGAGAGATTAACTGTTTCTAAATATTTATTCCATTCTATTTCCAAATCAAAATCATCATTAAAACAGATACTTAGTAAATGATGAAATAAATTACCAACTAATTGGGGAAAAGTCTCTTCAAATTTATCAAGCTTTAAGATCTTGTCTAAATAATAGCGAAAATGACACTTATTATAAGTGTTGATTGAGGAATATGACAATAATAGATGATGATTCAATTTCTTAAGTAATTGTTCTTTAGTTATTCCCGTAAATCTATTATCATAAGTCAAATAATCGATTTTATAGTTGTAATAATATTTGCCTAGTTGGGAACTGATCGTTCCGTACTTGATGAAATCATCTAAATATTTTGTCAATTTGACGTAAGCATATTCTTTTGAATAATTATTATTGGATAGAGAAATATCTTGTTCTTCAAAGGCACATTCATTGATTAAATTAGATGGATAGTATTCATTTGATAGATGTTTTAAAGGATAAGATATGGTTAAATGTTTGACATTATTTATAAAATTTAATACTTTATCCCGTTCAACAATATTTTTAATAGCGGTATCTTCTAAAGAAACCTCTTCTTTTTCGCCATCACTGATATAATCTTCATCACGATGGAGTTTAGGTAATTCATTTTGATTGAAACCGATCAAGAAAACATAATCATTTTCATCACATAAAAGAGGATTAACATCTATAAAAGAAATCTTATCTCGATATTCACAAGTGATGATATTACTCTTTTGCAAATCATTTTTGACAAGTGCAAAAACATTATTAAAAGAATAATTTAAGTCATTATATTTATTAGAGACATTGAGAAGAATAGCGATTATCTTAGCTCCTAATTCATCATCGACATATTTTTCTTTTACTTTAGAAAAAGCCAAAGAAAAATCTTGAGTATCACTTAAGATAGCTAAATATTCTCTAACGATGTCAGTTGAATAGATAGAGTATCCTCGATCTTCAATTGGCATATCATAAAAATGGGCTAATTTATGAAAAACATTATTGTATCTTTCAGAATAATTAGCTATTTTAATATTATTAATAGAAATGCCACTATTTAGTAAATCACCGATCTTATTAAAGACAAAATCAACTTCTTCTTCTAAGGTAGAAGCTCGGTAAACAAGCTTATTATCATAATCATAATTTGGCATTTCCATTATTTGATAATCATGTTCCGTTAAATATTTTTTAAATAAATTATCGATGTATAAATAACCATATACATAGATTTTTTTATTTTCTAAAAAGCGATGAAACAAAGGATCAGTTGTAATGACATCTTTATCAAGAAGTTCTTTTTTTAAAGCAAATAAAGAATTTAGCTTAGCATTGTGATAATGATCGTGTTCTACATAGCGCATATTTTCGAGTAAGACCTCGCTGACATTGGCGTCATTACCATAATTGTCCATCAGATAGAGAACAGCTTTTTCATCATATTCAAAAGTATGTTTATTGATGAACTCTTCTCTTGTCATAAATTTAATATTTAAGAGAAGCGATTCATTACTCATCTGTAATAAAAGCTTATTTTTTAAATTATTAGGAACGATTAAGAGACTGTTTTCTCGCAATAAATCAAAATTCATATTACCACATCTTTCAAGATATATTTTAACATGGTGAACTTACTTCGACAATTAAATTTAAAAAATAAAAATACCCGAGGGTATTTTTAAATGACGTCACGAATATTTTTAACTTCTTTAATCGTATTAGCATTTTGACTATTTTTATCATAAAAGAAAGCATAACGGAAGATTGAGAAACCTTTATAGTTAGGAATATTTTGGGAATATAGAATCTGTCTTTTGATGATATCATCATTTTCTCTCCACTCATTCTTGCCACTGCCAGCATATTGATCATCAGTTCCAGATTTGTATAAGGCCAGAGCGGGAATAAGCGCAATAGATTGATCTTTTATCATATTGCTCCACTCCTTAAGGGTATCAGCATAAGGGCGATTCTGGTTGAGAAAGCCATAGTACAATTGGGGCATGACATAATCAAGATAATTACTCGTGCTGAGCAATTTTTTAACATCCAAGAAATTAGCTGAATAGTTATTATCAATATTTCCTTCAGGAGCTATACCAAAAAGGATCTTTTTATTGTTCTTTTTAATGACGTCATAAACGCGTGAAATCAGTTTAGTCGTATTATCAAGGCGATATTCTGAGCGCGATAAAGTCCCACCACTCTTTTGGTATGCATCATAATTGGCATCATCGATATCATCACTCGGATAAAAATAATCATCGAAATGAATGCCATCTACGTCATAATTTTTTATAATTTCTTCGACCCCCGAAACAATTAGATCAATTACTTCTTCGCTAGCGGGATTATAGTAAACACCTTTACCATCTATCACTTTAACACTATTGGTATTTAAAAATTTATAGGCCGGATGCTTTTCATCAATGACAAAATTAGGATTACTAGAGATGCGATAAGGATTGATCCAAGCGTGAACTTTAATTCCTGCGCTGTGAGCTTTTTCAATGAAATAAGCTAGAATATCAAAAGGTAATTCGCCATCGGTGACAACTCCACTATTAGGGAATATTTTTGATGGATAAATACTGTCTGAGAAAGGACGAACGTGAAGGATTAGCCAGTTAAAACCATCCTTTTTCATATTGTTGATAATCGTATCAATATTACTTTTCGCAACATCACTACTCTTGTCCTTGATGTATTCTTCTAATTCAATATATGATACATACATTGCCTTAACATCAGGATTGACAATACCATCCACCTCAGATATAGAATTATTCGTCTTATTTTTTTTACTGTTGGATCCTGTGCTACTCTGTTTATCAGCTATGATAAAAAAAGTAGCAATGACAAACATTACTACAATTATTAATATATTTTGTTTCATTTTTTTCACCAGTACATTTTATGTCGCACACCCCAAAATATGAGAACTATTTATCGATGATAAACATACTATCACCAAACGAGAAAAACCGATATTTTTCTTTGACCGCTTCTTCGTAGGCTTTTAAGACTGTTTCTCTACCACATAACGCACTAATTAACATGATTAACGTTGATTTAGGAAGATGAAAGTTGGTAATTAAATTATCAACAATTTTGAATTCATAGCCTGGATAGATAAAGATATCCGTATTGCCATAACAAGGCTTCATTTCACCAAAACGATTCATGACAGTCTCGAGAGTGCGCACCGTCGTCGTTCCAACCGCCACCAAACGCTTATTTTGTCTTTTTGTCTCATTGATGATGCGACAAGTCTCTTCACCAATCTCATAATATTCACTATGCATATGATGTTCTAAGATATTTTCAACATTGACTGGACGAAAAGTTCCCAATCCGACGTGAAGAGTCACATAACAAATATTAACGCCTTTTCTCTTTAGCTGGTCAAGCAATTCCTCCGTGAAGTGTAATCCGGCAGTTGGTGCTGCTGCACTCCCCAAATTTTTGGCATAAACCGTTTGATAACGATTCTGATCTTCTAACTTTTCGTGAATATATGGTGGTAATGGCATCGTTCCCAATTTATCCAAAATCTCATATAAAATGCCATCATATATCAAATCAAAAGTTCTTATTCCTTCTTCTTTTTCTTCGGTACAACGCATCTTCAATAAGCCATCGCCAAAAGAAACGACTGTTCCAACTTTAACTCTTTTAGCGGGGCGCGCTAAAGCCTCCCAAGTATTATCACTACTGTTCTTTAAGAGGAGAACTTCAATAACGGCTCCCGTATCTTCTTTTGTACCGATAAGGCGCGCGGGAATTACTTTGGTGTCATTTAAAACTAAAGTATCTCCTTCATTTAGATAAGATATAATATCCGTAAAATGGCGATGTTCAATTTCGCCAGTATTTTTATTTAAAACCAGTAAACGCGATGAAGAACGATCCTTAAGAGGAGTTTGGGCAATCAATTCTTCTGGTAAATAATAATCAAAATCCTCTAAATTCACATCAATCATCCTCTCTTTCCATATCAAATAATGTATTTTGATAAGTCATATTGACTTGCCGATATCCTTTTTCGGTAACGACTCTTCCTCTTGGAGTGCGTTTCAAGAAACCACATTGTAACAAATATGGTTCATAAACATCCTCAATCGTCGTTGCTTCTTCACCGATAACACTCGCAATGGCTTCAAGTCCAACTGGTCCCCCATTAAATTTTTCAATGATACCTCGAAGTAATTGATGGTCTGTTTCATCAAGACCGGCCTCATCAACTTTTAAACGTTTGAGGGCTTTCTTAGTAACCGCTAAATTGATGGTATCATCACCATCAACTAAAGCAAAGTCACGAACGCGGCGGAAGAGACGATTGGCAATACGTGGTGTTCCTCTACTACGACTAGCTAGTTCAAAGGAAGCATCTTCATCAATTGGCATTCCTAAAACCCGCGAAGTCCTCTTAATTATTTCCTGCAACTCATCAGTCGTATAATATTGGAGTTTCGCAATTATACCGAAACGATCACGAAGAGGTGAAGTCAAATCCCCAGCCCTCGTCGTTGCTCCAACCAATGTAAATGGTGGTAAATTGATGCGCAAGTTACGGCTATTACCTTCACCACCAACGATGATATCCAAAGTGAAATCTTCCATAGCGGGATATAGAATTTCTTCGACAAAACTAGGAAGACGATGAATCTCATCGATGAAGAGCACATCTCCCGGTTCAAGGGAAGACAAAATAGCAGCTAAGTCACCACTTTTTTCAATACTTGGTCCACTGGCCGTCTTAATGTTACTCCCAAGCTCATTAGCAATAATATAGGCAAGAGTTGTCTTACCTAAACCTGGTGGTCCATATAAAAGAACGTGATCAAGTGGTTCATCACGCATTTTTGCTGCTTCGATAAAAACACCAATATTCTCTTTTACATCTTTTTGACCAATATAATCACTGAGAAGTTCAGGGCGAATTGATTCTTCAAATTCATCACCTTTTAATTCTTCACTTGTCACGATTCTTTCACTACTCATGAAATACACCTACTTTCTAGTTATTTTTACTAGTTATATAATCATATATTTCTAACCAATTATCAACTCTTTTGAAATCATGATTATCACGATTGTAAACCGTATCAAATAATAATACTTCGACACCCTTTTCACTAACTTTCGTGCAATTTTTGACATTATCATCAATAAATAAATCAAAATCTAATAAATCAGCATAATCACTCTTGCGTTTATCCCCAGCAATTATCAAATCATATTCGATATTATTCTTATTTAGCCACGTCTCAGTTAGCTTATAACAATCTTCGATATAATCACCATCACGAGTCGTTATAAAGATGATATAATGACCATCTTGGCGCAATCTTTTGATGACATCAGGTACGTGTTCTTTGACCTCAACATTCTCTAAAACTTCTACCATATACGTCTCAAAAAAATGAAGACGATCATTTTCATCCCAGTCATACATACCATTGAACTTATAACAATTTTTATCAATGATTCCATGGCCCTCTTTGTACAATTTATCATACTTATCAGCATAAACTTCTAATAATTGATTAGTATTCGCAATCGTATCATCTATGTCAATAGCAATTCGCATAACTCACCTACTTCAACAATAATTTTAACGCTTCTTTAACTTGATCTTCAATGCTCAAAGAATTGTCAACTTTGCCAATGATTCCTTTAATTTCTTTATCTTTATAACCGAGACCTTTTAATACTTCAATTAACTCATCACTTGAATTATCGACAAAGTCAGCACTGATTTGCATATTCAATTTTCCTTTTAAATCGAGAATGATCTGTTTAGCAACCTTTTCCCCAATCTTTGGAAATTTTTTCAAATATAAAATATTCTCACGCTCAATCGCATCCACTATACCACTGATAGAACCTGTAGCCAATATTGGAAGAGCCATTTTACAACCGAGTCCTTTAACACTGATAAGTTTTAAAAATAAATCTTTTTCTTCTTGTGTTTTAAACCCATATAAACTATTTTCATCTTCTCTGATCAATTGGTATACATATACTTTGTATTCTTCCCCTTCATTAAATGCATAAGGATTAGGTGTATAAACCTGATATCCAATACCATTATTATCTATAACTATATAACTTCCTGTTATTTCTTCAATCTTTCCAAATATATAATTGTACATAACTACCTCCTCTACCATTATATAATAAAGAACGGCAAATGAAAATAAAAAGAGTTGAATAGTCTAAACTAATTTTGGCATTATTACATAAAAAAGATATATAGTTTTCTTTCTATATATCTCATTTATCTTTGTCGATATAATCATTTTTTTCTATTTAAATTTATGGTTATTCCTCTTCATTTAAACTGATATTTTCACTATTACCATCTAATTTAAAACTGAATGGATATATTATAATCTTTTCATTAATAAGATCTTCTTGTTTGATATCAATTATTCTTTCAATAGTTGGACTGGTATTGACTGTTACTATTTTTGATTTTACTTCTCTTACAAATTTGGATGCATTTTCTGGTGAAGAAGTAAATATAGCCGAACTATAACCACTACCATTATAATTGATTTGCGCTATGGCTTCATCAATATCACTTACCATTATAGCTTTATAATCATCTAATTTGGTATCATTTATATCATCATTAATATATAGTTGAAGGTTTAATCCCGAATTTATTATTTTATCTATAAATTCTAGATGGAAAGTATCTTCAATATATAAATCAAAATTTTCAGATCCACTAATAAGGGTTTTATTTTTTGATTTATTTAAAATGCGCTTTTGTAAATTATGATCACCAATACAAACAACCAAATCGATATTAGCAAAATTTGATAATAATTCATCAAAATTTTCAGATATATATATTTGTACTAAATATTTAGATATATTAAATTGTTCTAAAACGCTTTGGATTATTTGAATTAATAATTGATTAGTTCCAAACATAAAACCTTGATTTGAAAAAATCGTTGTATTTCCTGCCATTAAATTTCTAATTGCCATTTCAATCATTATATATGGATTACCATCAGTAATTACTACTACATTTCCATAATCCATTACTTGCGTTCCATATATTATCTTTTTTTCTTCATCTCTTTGGGAAAGAGTTACACCACCATATAATAATTTTTCCTTTTCTAAATTAGAAAATATATTATTAATAATACTAAAATCTAATACGAAGCCATTATTATTTTTTTTATCTATTTCATTGGCAAACCTAATTGTTTCTCTATTACTTTCCAAAGCTTTTTTTATTTGATTTATTATAGGCTTTATACTTTTACTCAACATATCTTTATTTACTTGTAAAGATTTTGTTATGATAGCACTAATATCATTATCTGGCATGGCCAACACCTCTTTCCTTATCCATTTCATCTGTTAATCCTCTTACTTTGGCATATATTTTTTGTTGCTTTTTATTAAAAGGAGATATATCAATGTTTTTATCACCAGCTATTTGATCTAACGCTAAACGCATTTGCATTATGACTTGATTCTCAATATCTAATTGTTGTTGTCCATTATCAACTTTTGTGTTAAATAATAAATCGCCAATTTTTAGTTTATTATTATTAATATCATATATGATAGCAAAGTTAGGATGCATTATTATTCTAGTTGTTTTAGGATTTAAGTAATAATTTTCGGCAATTTCAGTTACAAGATGCTCTGAGTCTATGTGATCTTCGCCAGAAATTTCTAAATGACTTGAATTACCTTTGGTTACTAATTCCAATCTTTCTAAGGCCAACAAATTTTTTCCGGTGAAATTATCATCAGTATATTGAATATACGTATCGTTGTGGACTGGTAGTGTTTCACCTTCATACTTTTTTCTATCATTTCTTTCTTCTAAAATATATTGCGTAGTAGAATCACTAGTATATAATCCTCTAGATAATTTTACGGGAGCTCCAAAAGGTAATGGTCTTGAAACGGTACCCTTATCAACTACAGAATTTTGTTTTAATGATTCTGCAATATCGTTATATCCTAAACCAACAGTTATTTTTCCTAATCTTAAACCATCATATTGTTCTTGAGTTATTTTACCGCTTTCAAGAAGTTCTCTATAGACTTTTTCATCCGCTTCAATTAAATCATGTGCTGCTTGTTTATATATTTCAAAAACTTCATCAGTAAATCCTTTTCTACCTAATTCCGGATGTTCTTTATCGGCTCTTGAAAATGCTTTATCAGGTATTTCAATATTATCAAAGCACAATACATCTTTATTCCTCCATACCCAACTCTGAGCAACGATATTTCCTTGTTCATCTTTTATAACAAAAACACGACCGTTTTTATCAACCATACTATGCTCCATACAAACTTCAGCACAATTGTTTAATTCTTGACAACAATCAGTTAGAGTTCCAATCGCCATAGCCAGTGGATCATCCAATCTTAAGATTTCATAAGTATATATACCACTTGTTTTTTCGGCACTCTTTTCAATCCTTGGAATACTACTAAATGTTCTTTGTTTGCCATAATTATAAATTTGTTGTAACGTATTAAAATCTGTTTGACTATATCCTGCAATTGCTGATATTTCAGCAACTCTTTCATTACCGACATTAACAGATGCAAATTTATTGGTTTGGACAAAACTCACAGCTAAATCCAAAGTAAGTCCTCTATTACTATTCATAGTTCTTATATCAGAAAATTGTCTTTGTATACTCGAAACATAACTGACATATTCTGGATTTTTTAAAATCATATCCATATTCTTCAATAAAAATTCGCGGAAATCAGGATCATATTTTAATTCAAATCCACCAAATAATTGATGGGCTTTTTCTGGGGTAAGAATAGGAATGTCTCTAAATTTGTCTAACATACCTCTAATAACCTGTGCTGATTTAGGACAACTTTGGGGATTAATAGTTAAAGTATAAGATCCATTTCCATTTTGTCTATATATTTGCGTTAAGATTTCTTTTGAAAAATCTACATCAACATTTTCTTGTTTTAATGCTTCTAACAGATTTAGCAAAGATTGAGTATCTAACAAATTCATAAATGATGAAGCCTTTTTAATGTATTCAATCATTTCTTGATAGGCTTTTTCAAACTCAGAACTAGATAAAGAATCTCTTGTGGCACGAATTTCACCATATTTACTATCTAAATAATCTTTTGAGTTAGCAACAAAAAATGTATATTTTTGACTATACACATCAATTTCATCATCTAGTTGTTTCAATATATATGCTTGGCTTGAATCAATTTTTTTAGGTAGCTCAGTTAATAAATCTAATAATTTTTTAATCCCTCTTTGATCTTGATCAAAAGCACCAAATGAATACGCCAGTTTTAACATGGCATCTCTTGCTTCTGGATTTTTAGAAAAACTTTGAATTCGCATTAAATTATTCCAATTGGTTCCCGATGCCAAAAATTTATCTGCTTCGTCAATGCTAAAGTTTTGCATTACAACAAAGTCGGGAATAAATTTGCCACCAGTTTTATCATACCAACTTTTCATCAAATCAACTTGATGAGCTTTCATCATTTCTATAACGGTTTCCGCTCTATCAATTCCAAGTTTTATTGCATTTTTTTCACCGAACACTTCTATAAAGTTAATTAGGTCTAGTCTTAAATCAGTATTTCTAAGTAATGAAGTGATTAAAGCTTTATCTTTCAAATATGGTAACCATTCTTTATGAGCTTGTAATATTGCAAATGTCAAAGGAGATTTGTATTTATAAAAGTAGCTTTTTAATTCTTCTGGGGCATCATCATTTAAAAATAGTTCAGGATGACTCTCTCTTAAAAATCTAGGAGCATCATCTGGGCGATAATCAATACAACCTAATTTACTTTCCCTAATTATGATTTTTTCAATCCTTTTTGATATTTCTTCAAATGTTAAACCATCTAAATTTTTATTACCTAAATCCATATATTTTCCATTTTTTATAGTAATATCTCGATTCAAATGTTGTACAATTCCATTCAAATATCTACCATATACAGAACATAATTGTAAAAATTTTTCATTGCCAAACACTTCTAGTAGTTCTAAATCACTATAATATTTATGACTTCCGATAGTATCTAGTATTATTCGCCCATCAGAATGATTACCATCTTTATTACCAAAAGCAATAAATAAGTTCTTATCTTTAAGAATTGGTATTAATTCGGGATATTTTTGTATATCATCAAAATTTAAGTTTCTACTGTAAAATGCCTCAGTTAATCTTTGTCGCTCTTCTCGAGGAATACTTGTTAATTCATAAAAATTTACGAATATTTCGGGATATTCTCTTACCATATCTGGAACACTAGATAAATAAGAATAATTCATTTTTCCATTTATTATTTTATTATAAATAGAGCTTTTTAAAGATTTTTCTATAGCTTGTTCATCTTCAATTTCATTATGAAGACTGGATATAGTGATATCAGAAAGTATATTTCCATATTTAGAAATTAATTTTAATAATTTTAAATTACCAAACCTTGAAACATACTCATCTATAAAATTGACAGAAGTTGGCATTACGTATCCTCGCGCATCCATTAATCCTGGTATATTTAAATTTATATTTACATTTAAAATATTAGATAAATTTTTATCAATTAAATAAGGGATATATCTCTTTTGTAAAAATAAAAAATCTGGATTAATTCTATTTTTATAGAAAGCATTTTTTAGGTCATTTGGAGCATCAAAATCTATAAATATTTCTGGATGAGCATTCCTAAATTCGCCCCGAAGCCAATCATAATTGGGATAATTTGGGAAATCCCCAAAAAATTTATCTTTTTTCATAATATCTAAACATTTAGCTAATTGATCTAAAAATTCTTCATAAGATGAATCACCATTTTTAAAGTCTATTCCTATCTTAACTAATGACTTTGGAGTGTGCTTGTGAAAAAAGAGACTAAATGCTGTAAACATTTCTAATTCTGAAGACCACGAATAACCTTTATGAGTAAAAAATCCGGTTTCTTGTTCAAATCTTTTGATATAATCTATATCAAGTGTCTCTAAAACTCTTCTTTCATCTTGATCAAGTACAAAAACAGAATCATTATATTCTAATAAATCCTTTGGATACCTTAATCTATCTACAAATTTAAAATTCATAGATGATAACCAATCTGGCACATTATAAATTGTTTGACCATCCCTTACAACTTTAAATTGGTCTGGCAGACCACTATGTATAAAATATTTTTTAATGGCATCACTAAAAGCACGATCCAAATCTTTACCCTTTTTTAGGAAGGGAGGATATGAATAAAAGTCTTTTTCCTGTGCTATATGCGCAAAGACATCAGGATGTTTCTTAAGTAACTCTTGAAATTTTCCCATTCCATAATTATCTCTAATAAATTGCGATATATATGTCCATTCCATAAAGTAATCTACTGGAATTTTTTCAAAGACATCAGGATAATCAATTAAATCCTGAATTTGTAACTGTTTGATAAAAAATCTTTCTTTTACTTCCTCTGGAATATCAACACCTACCAAAAAGATGTTGGGATTTTCTTTTATAAACATTTCTGGATAGTCATCTACTTTTATCCATCCAGTAGAATTGATGATTTGTTTTCTGGCAAAATCAAAGCAAGTATTTTTCAATTCTGAAATTTCAACCGTTTTTATTCTTTCTAAAAATTCTTCGACAGATGGTGCATTTTTACCTTTTTCACCAGTCCAATGATTGTCATAACATATGGCGATCAATTTATTGACAGCATCATATTCTTCTGGCGAATATTTATATAATTCCACAATCTTATCAATGCCAAATGTTTTTAATAACAATCCTTCATCGTCATTTTTTTCATAAATCATATGTTTTTTAAGCTTCTTATGCTTTATTTCATCTAATTGTTGATTAGATAAAGATGCCAAGTCTTTAATAGTTAAAACTCCACTATAATATTTATCTTTAAATGCTTCACTGAATATATCACTTAAAAAGATGGATGAATTGGCTTTTATTGTCTCTTCATCAAAATCCCTCCAATTTAATCTTCTTCTAAGTTTTTCTAAATTTCTAACATTACATCCGCGAAAATTTCCGTCTCCAAAATATGCTATTAAATCAAAATCAATATTAGCTCTAGTTTTCGAAAAATCGGCAATGTGAGTTTCATCTGAAAATATTCTAAAGCCTTTCCACGCTTCAAAGGGAATATCACTTAAATCATAATTCAATAAATGGTTTTGAATGGATAAATATTGTTCAGTAAATTTCTCAAATACCTCATTTACATTGTAATTTTCATCATTTTTATGAAGCTCATCATATTCCGTATATTGCTTGCTAATTGATTTTTAATTTGCTCAAATTGTTCTAAAGACATTTTTTCAACCATATAGAAGACCATCCCTTTTTTCTCAAATCTACTGCATATAATAACATATTTTTCATAAATTTCAATTTTATTATAGCTTTTTTGGATAGTTTTCCAAATAAAAGTAAAAACATTACAAGACAAAGATAATTATGATTATTAAGATATTATAAAATACAAAAGAAATTTAAAGCATCATAAAAGAATGACTTGCGTCATCCTCTATGATTGAATTCATTTATCAATTTTATCTAGTTTAACACTAACGAGTTTAGATACTCCTGACTCTTGCATCGTAATACCATATAGCGTATCAGCATATTCCATCGTTTTCTTTTTATGGGTTATGATTAAGAACTGCGTTTTATTTTTATAGTGATCTAAGTAAGTACCAAAATTGTCAACATTGGCTTCATCTAAAGCTGCTTCTACTTCATCAAATAGACAAAATGGCACAACTCTAACATTTAAGATTGCAAAGATTAAACTGATAGCGGTCAAAGTTTTTTCACCACCAGATAATAGCGAAATAGATTTCAATTTTTTACCAGGTGGACAAGCACTTATCTCAATGTCTGTCTCTAAAACATTACTTGGATCGGTCAATTTTAAGTAAGCATTTCCACCTCTAAATAATTCTTTGAATACTTTGCCAAATTCTTCATCAATTTGTTTAAATGTTTTGGTGAACTCTTCCTTCATGACTTGATCCATTTCAGCAATTATTTCAAGGAGCGTCTCTTTGGCATTAATCAAATCATTTCTTTGACTAGTTAAGAATTCATAACGCTCACTAACTCTTTTATATTCATCAATCGCTGCTAAATTGACCATACCAATTCTCTTAATATTATTCTTATAAGTAGCTACTAAAGTTCTAGCTTCATCAAGACTAACTTCTAAAGAATAATTAGCTTTAGCTTTTTCAAAAGTTAATTCATATTCTTCGTTTAAAGTATTTAAATAATTATCAAGTTTTATATCCATTTTAGAATTGGTAATCTCTAACTCTTTTAACTCTTTTTCACACTTGTACAATTCAGAATTATTGACTTTATTAATAGCTTCTGCTTCTTCAATGATACTCGTCAATTTATCTTTTTCTTTATTGCGTAAAGAAATAGTCTTTTGTAATTCTTCTTTATCACGTGATACTTCATAAAACAATTTCATAATTCGTTCTTCTTCTTTAGAAAGCGATTCATCAACCACGTGTCCTAAACTGTTCAATTCATTTTTGACATTGGTCAATTCACTACTCAAGAGATTGATATTATTCTTACAACTGCGAATCTTTTCTTCAATTTCAACTAATTTGGTCTTTTCTTGGTAAATTGCTTCTTCTTTTTGATGGATCTCATCATTATACGAATCTATTTGCGTCTCTAAATCTTTGAGTAAAACATTGATCTCGGACTTTTTGATCTGCATCAATTCTAAATCGCGTTTATCACTTATGATACTTCGCGTTACTTTCAAACTACCACCAGTGATACTACCACCGACGTTTATAACTTCACCCTCTAAAGTGACGATTTTATAACGATTATTGATTTTACGACTGATGCGATTAGCACTATCAATATCTTTAGCAACGATGACATTGCCAAGTTGATTAGAAACGACATTGTAGTACTTATCATCATACCTGACCAAATTGATAAAAATATTGACATAACCTTCTTCATTAACGATAGCTTCAATGACATCAGGATCAATTCCGCGGGGTTTAACAGCTGAAAGTGGGAAAAAAGTTGCTCTCCCTAGACCATTATCTTTTAAATAATTGATCGCGCGTTTCGCACTCTCTTCATTATCGACTACTATGTACTGCTTACTTGCCAATAAGGCTACTTCTAAGGCAATGGTATAATCATTATCACATTCAATTATATTTCCTAAAACTTGATGAATGCCACCTAAACGCGGATTGTTTAAAACCGCTCGGACACTACTACTCAAATTTTCACCATTTTCAATATTGTTAGTAAGAACTTCAATTTTGTGATTGATGTCAATCAAATCTCTACTCTTATAACCGCTTTCACTAAGCGTACTCGCATATTTTTCTTTTAGACCAGATAATTCCATATCCATTTTATCAATTATGTTTTTCTCGTCATCATAATCTTTTTTCAAAATATCATAGTCTTTTTCATGCAAATAAATGTCATTAGTAATGCGCATTGAGTTTTCTTTTAAAGAAGCAATGTTTTCATATACCCTTTGATCATTAGCTTGGTACTTACTGCGCTCTTTTAAAAGATTTTTTTCACCATTTAATTGTTCTTCTTTACGCGTCAATCCAAGTAAATTATTATTTAATTCCCCTATTTCTAAAGATAATTTGGATAATTCATTCTTTTTATCAATTAATTCCGTGTCGCTACTATTATTTTTGATATTTAAATTTAGAATATTATTATTCAATTCTTCAACACGTTGTTTATTCTGTTCCAAAGTATAATTGATTTTTTCAATCTCCGTCGTTATTAAGGCGACTTCCACATTCTCAAGTTTTTCCTTGTTATCTAAATATTCTAAGGCTTGACGACTTTGTTCTTTCAATGGTTCAACTTGAACCTCTAACTCAGCGATGATGTCATCAACCCGATTCATATTATCGCGCGTCTTTTCTAGTTTATGAATAGCTTCTTCTTTGCGCTTTTTATACTTTAGTACTCCAGCAGCTTCCTCAAAAACAATTCGTCGATCACTGGCTGAATTAGATAAAATTTTATCGATTTCTCCTTGGGAAATGATATTAAAAGAATCTCTACCTATTCCGCTATCAATAAAGAGATCCGTAATATCCTTTAAACGACATTTTTCGCCATTTAAAAAATATTCATTTTCACCACTGCGATAAACTCTTCTTTTAACGACAACTTCATTATAAGGAATATTTAAATAGTTATCACTATTATCAAACACTAGCGATACTGAAGCAACGTTGACTGGTTTCCGCGAATTACTTCCTGAAAAGATGACATCAGTCATACCACTCTCCCCACGAAGCGACTTAACTGATTGTTCACCTAAAACCCAACGGACAGCATCAACAATATTACTCTTACCACTACCATTAGGGCCAACTATACAAGTAGTCTTATCATCGAGACTAATTGATAATTTATCCGCAAAAGATTTAAAACCTGTAGCTTGTATTTCTTTTAAATACATATCATCACCCTATTCACTATCTAAAATTATACACTAATTATCTTTATAAAGTAAACGAAAAGAAAAATAACATTTCTGTTATCACAAATTCAAAAATGCTATTAAAATCACTAACATAATTGCTAAAATAGAAAAAATATAAGCAATGATGACTTTTCTATTCCCATCATCATCAAAATCTTCTTCGTATTGAACTGATTCGTAATCATCTTCGTCATATTCAACGCTATTCGTATTAGTCAACGGACGATAATTCTCATGCATATATTCTTCACTATTAGGAATAGCTCTTTCCTGTTCAAAATCTCTGTCATCACTAAAATAAAGCGTTTCATCATCATTTAAATTGATAATATCTCGATCATTATCATCCATACAATCACCACTTACTATATTATGATTATATCAAATATCGACCTAAAATAAAAGACTAACTATCACAATTATTTAAACAAAAAAATTAGTTTGATTTGCCAAACTAATTTTAGTGTTTTTTTTGAATTTTTATTTTAAATTATATCATTGAAATAACATAAAGACATCGTGACAAGTGACATATAGAGCTAAAAGCATAATTAGAATGAAACCAACCGTATTTATTAAGTTCTCGGTTTCAGCTTTGATCGGTTTACCTTTTATTTTTTCAACTAACAATAGGAAGATGCGACCACCATCAAAGGCTGGGAATGGAATTAAATTTAAGAATCCGACATTGATACTCAATAAAGCCGTCAATTGTAAAAGAGAAATAAATCCATAAGATTTGGCTTCACCAACGACTGAATAAATTCCCACTGGTCCACTCAAACTGTTAATGCTCAAACCACCAGTAAATAAATTGCCAAGTACGATAAACATCTGTCTAAAAAGAGCCCCAGCTTTAACAAAACTATACTTTACAGCACTGAAAAAGCCTTTTTCATAAGTCGTTTTAAATTCGACACCATAATAATAATTTTCAACTTCTTTACCATCGACCACTTCAATAGTCTTTAAAGGAGTTATCGTGTAATTTTTTACTTTTCCTTCACTATTTTTTATTTTTAAATCGAGATCACTTCCGACTTTATTTAATGTTATGTACAATTGAACATCATCGATAGTCTTAGTCTTATGACCATTAACTTCTAATATTTCATCACCAGCTACAATACCAGCTTGAGCCATTGGATAATTTTCGGTGACACCACTGATAATTGGATCCATAACAGGCGCACCATTTCCTAATAGTCCAACTAGGAAGAGAAATATAAAGGCCAAAATGAAGTTATTTCCAGCTCCAAAGAACAAAATTAAGAATCGCTGCCAAATTGGTTTCGCAAACAACTTGCGTTGCCGAGGAATTTTTTTACCTTTATCATCAGTCTCTTCGCCATCTTCACCAGCTAAAGAACAAAATCCTCCAATGGGAATAGCTCTAACGGAATACTCTGTCTCACCCTTACGGCGACTGAATAACTTGGGTCCCATCCCAATCGCAAATTCATGGACATACACACCAAACTTTTTCGAAAAGATAAAATGTCCAAATTCATGAACGAGAATGATTATTCCTAAAATGATTATAAAAAGAATTAATGTAATAATTCCATTCATCATATTAACACCACCAAGAATAATAATAATCCTAATACTACAAATATTACACTATCCAATCTATCTAATATACCTCCATGACCAGGAATTAAATTAGAAAAATCTTTTTCACCATAGTGTCTCTTAATAGCTGAGAAAACTAAATCTCCTAATTGACCAATTATTGATAAGCATAATGTTATAAATCCAATCAAAATAACATTATAATTGGTATTGATAACTGTTACATAATAAACAGCTCCACAAATAGTTCCCGCTAAAGCTCCACCATAAAAACCTTCCCAAGTCTTTTTAGGAGATATTTTCGGAGCTAACTTATGTCTACCAATACACCGTCCTGTGATTAAAGCAAATGTATCTGTGATGCAGCTGATTATAAATATGTAAATGACATATAATAAACTAAAGTTTCTAATCGTTATTAACAGATTCATACTGAAACCGATAAAGAGTGTTGCTCCTACTAAAAATAACGAATCATCGACATTATATTTTTTATTATCATTGATAAAGACAATTGGAAATAAAAATGCAAATATCATAAAAGCAACCAACTGATAATCAATTTCAAGAATTAAAGCATGCGACTTATAATTATTTAAAGTTAAAAAGCCAACTAAGACATATGATAACAATTCCATTATAAATGGTATTTCTTTCTCTTTTCTTCTAACCTTAAATATTTCATGTAAGGCTATTAAAGATATCAAAAGCATCAATAGAGCAAATGGTACCCCACCAAGTATTAATAGTGGAATAAATATGAGTAACATAATCGCTGCACTAATTATTCTAATTTTCATAACTAACCTCCAAATCTTCTCTTTCTTTTATTATATTCTATTACAGCCAAATCATATTCTTTTTCTGTAAAATCAGGAAAATAAACATCCGTAAAATACAATTCACTATAAGCTATTTGATACAACATAAAATTGCTAATGCGCTGTTCACCACTAGTCCTTATCATTAAATCGATTGGTGGTAGATCATTATATAAGTACTTACTAATATCGATATCATTTAAAGATATTTTTCCTTCTTTGTAATCACAGGCAATTCTTTTGCAAGCATCTTCTAACTCCGCTTGACCACCATAGTTCAAGCAAATGTTTAAAATGCCATTCTGCCCACCTTTAGTTCGTTCCTCGATTTTTTCAATGGTTTTTAAAACATCGTTACGCAAATTATCTCTTCGGCCAGAAACTACTACTCTAATACCATTTTTGACAAACTTCTCATATGTAGTATCAAACCTTTTTACCAGTAAATCCATTAAATAGGTAACCTCATCAGCATCTCTTTTAAAATTTTCGGTTGAAAAAGCAAAAACGCTAAGTACTTTTACCCCTGTTTTAAAAATATACATGCCCGTTTGTTCAAGGGTTTTACTTCCTTGTAAATGTCCCATACTCGTTTTTTTGCCGTGTTCTTTCGCCCAACGCCGATTGCCATCCATAATGATAGCAACGTGATTAGGTATTTTCATTTCATCCATCTATACCACCTATAATGATAATTATAACACACTTTATAAGTATTTGGTAACAATTTACCATAATTATTTAAACTACATAGAAAAAGAAGTTTCTATTTAAGAAAAATCTACGCTAGGAACTTCTTTTTCACTTTCTTTTACTTCAAAATAATCAGCTTTTTCAAATCCAGCTATACCAGCAATAATATTATTTGGGATTGTCTTTATCTTTTTGTTGTATGTACTAACAGCATTATTATAATCTCTTCGAGCGGTAGCAATACGATTTTCTGTACCAGCAAGCTCATCTTGTAGATTTATAAAATTCGTATTGGCTTTTAAATCTGGATAATTTTCAACGATGACCATTAAAGCGTTAATAGCGCTAGTTAATTCAGCATCAGCTTCAGCTTTTTCAGACGCACCTGAGGCATTTATCAAATGCTCCCGTGCTGTCGTCACTTTTTCAATGACTGATTCTTCATGAGCAGCATAGCCCTTTACTGTATTTACCAAATTAGGTATTAAATCGGTTCTTCTCTTCAATTGAACATCGATATTAGAATATTCACTATCAACATTTTCTCTCGCACTTACTAATCCATTATAACTTCCAACCAAACTTCCTATTACTACAACTAATACAACCGCAATAACAATTAATACAATATAACTTTTTTTCATTTTTTCCTCCTAATAATTTATTTTTATTTTATTTGTATTTTTAAAAACCTCTTGAGCTGCCACCTCCACCGGATGATCCTCCTCCGCCAGAGAATCCGCCAAAACTGCCACCAGAGAAGCCACCACCAGAAGATCCACCATAGAAAGTGAAATAAGAATTCCCACCACTACTTCCAGTAAAAGCATAACACAAGGAATAGGCAAATACTTCAATAAATAATAATATAAAAACATCTGCACTATTCCACATCGTAACGGGATACAAGAAAAGATAACCGAGTAATCCGACATTAAAAATCGAAGAAATAATAATAATCAGCAATGATAAAGTTGAATTCTTTTTATTCTTTTTCCTTTTGCGACGATTACCAAAATAATTTCCTAATCCGCCACCATAGAAGATACAGAAAAATATGATGCCGGCATCTATTAGTGTCATTTCGCTTTCTTCATCTTCAACGACCACAACGTCTTCAGCATCGATGTCATAATTTTCACAAATCTTTTTGTAAAAGGCGGAATAACCATTTTTTATTCCTTCATCCCATTCATCGTTTTTCAAATACGGAATAATATATTCATCTTGATAGCGGCCCGTTAAACCATCTGGCAAAATTCCTTCTAAACCATAGCCGACCTCGACCCGAAATTGCCTTTCTTCTAGCGCCAAGAGAAGAAGTAAACCATTATTTTCTTTAGCATCACCGATTCCAAAATTGCGAAATAGATCAGTGGCATACTCTTCAATACTATTGCCTTCCAAATTTTTAACAGTTACGACAACGATTTGCGCTTTAGTCTGGTTGGCTAGAGATACCGAGTGTTCCAAAATGAATTGTTCTGTATCCTCACTCAAAATATCAGCATAGTCATTTATATAGAAGTCATCAGTCGGTGTAACTAATGCTTCAACATCAGCAAATTTAAAGAATGAAAAGATTATGAATAAAAATATAACTATTTTTTTGATATTCATATACTCACCTATTAACCACTATATCACAAAAAAAGGATATTTTCTATTTTATTTTAGAGCGTTGACATTTATCTGTAAAAAAAAGAACCTTTACGGCTCTAAAAACTATCAATATTAATTTTTACTTTTTTGTTATCAGATAGATAACTACTTGCTTGAACAAGAGTCCTAATAGCATTAGCACATCGACCATTTTTACCAATTACTCTTCCCATATCTGTTTCATCAATCATAACTTGAATGAGAATTTCATTTTCATCATCAGTCGGAAACTCTTTAACACTAACGGATTCTTTATTTAGCGCAAGCAATTTAACGATTTCTTCAGTCAATACTACTAAATCCATAATTACTTAGCTTCTTTCTTAGTCTTAGTAGCTTTAGTTGTCTTAGTAGTAGTCTTTTTTGGTTTAGCTTCCTTTTTTGGTTTAGTTGTAGAAGTACTTGCTTTAGATTCAGCAAATTTCTTCATAATACCAGCTTGACTCAATAGATTTCTAGCTGTATCAGTAGGCTCTGCTCCATTATTTAACCATTTCAATGCAACTTCTTCATTAATTTTAGTTGTTGCTGGTTGTGTCAAAGGATTATAAGTACCGATTAATTCAATATATTGTCCATCTCTAGGACGTCTTGAATCGCTAGCTACAATTCTATAAACAGGTTTCTTTTTAGCACCCATTCTTGTTAATCTAATTTTAACTGCCATGATAATTCCTCCATTTCTTAATACATTGAGTATTATATAATATGTTTGATATACTGTCAACCTTTTTTGGTTAACAGTTGCTTTTTCTTTTTATTGCTCATATCTACGTTATACTATGTAAATCAATGCAAAAGAAAAAAAGTCTAAAGACTTTTCTACTATTGTAAAAATTCTTCAACAACTTCAGAATCTATTTCTTTATTGGTCTGTTCATCAAGAGTCTCCGTTGTACCATCAGCTTGATCATCATCTAAAACATCCCACTCTTCTTCTTCTTCATCAACGACTATTTTAACTTTAGTATTGCCAACTATTTCAATACCTAATTCTTTTTCTATTGTGTAGATGATTGTTCCATCATTGATATCGGCTTGAATTACGGTCGGTTGTTTTAAACTTCTGACAATGATTTCTTCTTGATCGGTATCAAGTTCTTCTTTCTTGTTCAATTGAACTACTTCTTGATAGGTATTAGTTTTTCTAACAACGTCGGTTTTAGTGTTGTCATCATATGAAAACCAAACATTTATGTCATAACTTCCATCAATTCGAATTTTACCATCATCTTTAACTCCCTTAAAGTTATGGTTGATTACCCAACATCCCAAAATGGTTGTCGGTTTTACTTCTGGTACAATCGTATTAGTTGAAGTAAAAGTCTTTTTTCCTTTTCCGATTACTGCCTTAGTAACAATTTCTTTATAATTTGCCATTTTTTCCTCCCATTCTAGTTTATGCAACAGAATAAGAATAAGTTAAAATATTCCGAAAAAAGCAAAATCTTTTTTATTATAAAAAGAAGTTATAATTATTCATAACCTCTTAATTCAATTTATTATCGATATAATTCTCTATAACGGAACGCACACTTTGAAAAGTATTATTTAAATCTTCTAATAGATAAGAATATTCCTGATAAATGGGATAAGATTGCAATTCCCCTAATAAAAGAGAAATCTCTTTTTCTTTTTCAGAACAGTCTTTTTTATCATATTCTAATTTGACAACTTCTTTTTGAAGTTTTTTTATTTTAGCTATTCGATCCATAATATCAGTGTTTTTCTGCATCTTTGTTTCAATGGCTTTAAATTTTTGATAGGATTCAGATCTTTCAATATAATCTACTATCTCATCCATTTTCGATAAGACTTCATCATTTAACGATTTCGCCATCTAAACTCCACGTCTTAGCTTCCGTTACTCTGACATTAACAATTTTACCAATGAGATCCTCGTCACCTTTAAAATTGATTAGTTTTTTAGTCTCCGTATATCCAAATAATTCATTCTTCTTTTCACTTATACCTTCAACTAGAACCTCATAAATATCGCCAATGTTTTTCTTATTATTTTCTAAAAAATATTTATTGACAACTTCATTTAACCGATGAAGGCGTTCTTCTTTTACTTGTTCGGGTACTTGATCTTGCAATTTAGCAGCCGGAGTCTTCTCACGTGGTGAATAAATAAAAGTATAAGCATTATCGTACTGACAGTGATTAACTAAATCAATGGTCTCTAAGAAGTCTTCCTCTTTTTCGCCAGGGAAACCGACAATGATATCCGTTGAAACGCTGACGCGCGGAATTTTTTCTTTTATCTTATCGAATAATGCAAGATAGCTCTCTTTGGTGTAACGTCTACCCATCAACTTTAAAATGCGGCTAGAGCCAGATTGAACAGGCAAGTGAATAAATGGCATGATGTTATCATATTTCGCAATCACATCAATCATCTCATCGGTAAAATCCCACGGATGACTGGTCATGAAGAAGATTCTCTTGATACCCGTTTTACTGACATCTTCTAAAAGATTAGCCATATTGTATTCATAATCAAAATCCTTTCCATAGGCATTGACATTTTGACCGAGTAGCGTAACTTCTTGATAACCATCACGCACTAATTCTTCTACTTCCCGCACAATATCTTTAGGATTTCGACTGCGCTGTTTTCCACGCGTATAAGGAACAATGCAATAGGTACAGAATTTATCACAGCCATAGATGATATTGACATAGGCTTTATAAGCATTCTCTCTTTTGACAGGAATACCTTCAATGATATTTCCTTCACGACTAAATACTTCAATCTCTTGTCTTTGACGTTGGAGTGAATCATTTAAAACATAGGGTAAGCGATGTAAGTTATGCGTTCCAATGACAAAATTAACCCATTTATATTTATTCATTATTTTGTTAACAACGCCCTCTTCTTGAGCCATACATCCACATAGTCCAACAATCAAATCAGGATTATTAAACTCTTTGACGTGTTTTAGTCTACCAAGCATTCCGAAAGCTTTATTGTGAGCATTTTCTCTAATTGAACAAGTATTTAATAATATCAAATCAGCTTCTTTATAATTGTCTGTCTCTTCAAAAGCTAACTCTTCAAGCATAGCTTTAATATTTTCACTATCGTGTTCATTCATTTGACAACCATAAGTCTTTAAAAAATATTTTTTCCCACGACCGATTTGTCTTAAATCATCATCTAATTTATAAAATTCTTTTTCAACGACTTGTTTGCTTCGCTGTCTTGCTTTGACATAATCAGGTAATTCCATACTCCCACTTCTTTCTTGTTATATTATACTAGAAATGCCCAAAAAGAAAAAGTAATATTTTTAAACATTACTCTCTCGTAAAACCATCTTAATGATATTATCCATTTTTTTAGTCTTATTATCATTAATAACTTCATCTTTTATATGAGTATAATCTTTCTTAAAATAACTGACTAATTTTTCCATTCTTGGCACTAAATCTTTTTCTTCTAAAGAATCCATAATGATTTGTAAATTAGCTAGTTTCGTATACTTACCATACTTATCAGTTTTTATATAAGTATCATAAAATTTTTTAAAAGACGCAATATCTATACTATTAAATCTCTTATCTTCCAAAATCTTAACCGTTGTATTGATATAATTACTATTAATTGATCTATCTAGTATAGTCTCTCCTTTATTATTCTTAATATTTGGTAAAAATTTCTTATTTTTTCGCAATTGTTTAATTATTTCTACAACATTCATACAATTAATCAAAACCAAAATATGAGCAAATGTATTACCTTCATTATTCTGATGATTGATATCCCATTCTTTATTTTTCATATGTTTTAGAACTAATTCATATTGACCTTTTTTTAGCAATCGTACTAAGACATCATTACCATTTTCGTCGCAAACATTTATGTTCATTTTATGTTTGCTAAGCAATTTATCTACTGTTTCAAAGTGTTCCTCTTTGATCAATTCAAATATCAGGGACGGATCTTCGCAACAAGCATCAATCGCTTTTTCTTCATCATAAAACATTGTATACACCTCTTTTTTTATCAGCGACAATTCATTATTTTACCAGTAAAGGTTTTATTTGTCAAATTTAAAAAAAGAAAAAGCCTTTCGGCTCAATTTTATAATTCATCATCTATAACTTGATCATCGCGCTTAATTGTATCACAGAAAGTATTTTCATCAGCTGTAGAATAATTGACGGTAATCGTCTTAATCGCAAATGATTTAGTGACTTCTATATTATATATGAAATATTTATTGGCTTCATTGTAATAATAGAATTTTTCGTTATCATCAGGACACCAATATGGAGTAAATGCATCAGTCTCTAAGAATTCATCGAAGAATTGGCGCGTATTTGTTGACTTTCTCAAGGTCTTAAAAATAATCTTATTCTCATCAGAGCTGACAAAATATGTAAATCTAGGCAAACTTATATTTATTTCACTATTTCCAACTTTTTTTACATAACTCGTTCTTAAAAAAGTTCTATTACATGACAACACAAATACTAAGACGATTAATATACATAGAATAATAACTTCTACTATTTTATTTCTCTTCTTGTATCTCTCAATCAATTTTCTATATTTGCTAGTTTTTTTAACAGGAGTGTGTCCTGCTGTATGAGAATTGCTCTTCTCATTAGTCTTTTCAACTTCTTTTTCTTTTTCAGCCATAGTCAATCCCTCTTTCCTACTATAAACAATTATAATACATAAATAGACATAATTCAAGATTTTAATTTTTTTCAATCAATACAGTTTTATATAAATCTTGAGCTTGTTCTAAATCTAACTGCTTTTCATTTTCAAAAGCATCATTACTATCATTATTTTCTTCTGTAGTACCCAAATCTTCAATATCTTGCCAATATGTTAGCCATTCATTATCCATAGCATCGCGTCCTCTCAGCAAAACCATACCATAAAAGTTGGCAATAGTAAATATTGTGTAAACAATATATTGTAAATCAAATGTCAACGGAAATAAATCATTTCACATACATCCAATCATAAAATTGGACATTGTTTAGGCTATAATCAAAACAGTAATAACTAGTTTTAGCATTCTCATAGTATGGTGTTTGGCGAAGCATATGGACTTCTTGTTCTTCGCCTGGTAAGTTGGCATCATAGACTATTATTGTATATTCTTCTATACCTTTAGTCTTATAAATCTTGCTAACTAGTAAAGAATGACCACCAAAGGAACTATCAATTGATAATATAGCAGGTGAACCCAATTGTAATTCTTTGATCACTTCCAAAACATCGTTCTCATATCGATAAATTTTACCATCTAATAAAAGCTCTGACTTATTACTAACTTTATTAATCAAAGTCTTCTTTTGTTCTCGGAAATTGCGGTTGATCAATTGGAGGACTTGATAATCATCCGTATACTCATCAGCAACCGTTGAATCATAAGCGTTAATGAACCCAATATCTTCAAAGCGTGAATAATATCCGGTCTTGCCATTAATATCAATTTTCTTTTTATTCGTCACATCAATAACGGAAGGTCCATATCCCAAATTAGTTACTAAATCACGATATTTTGAGGATATCCGTGGTACTTTACCATCTATGACATAAAAATCTTTAGGGTAATCACCATACATTAAAGATGCCATATCATCATTGAGCTTGAGAGAAAAGGTTTTGCCATTGATGAGTCGTTGTTGATTCTTTTCGGTAAGACTATAGGCCAACAAAGCCGTATTTTCAATCTGTGTATCACTGACATTTGAGGCTTTCTCAGCTAAATCGTTCATATAAATTTTTTTAGCTAATGCGACAAAACCATAACTATTACTTGATGTATCAACAGAAGCAAAATTCTTAAAAGAGAAGCCATCTTTGGTCACTTTAAAATTACTATCGATGACAGTTACCTCTTTGTCACCAATACTTTCAAAATGTTGATTATTAATACTACTCTCAATTGTATCAACTAAATTTTCTAACATATCAGCATCACTGACAAATAAATATTTTCCACCAGTTTGAGTAGCTATTGTCTTCAAATAACTGCTGTTAACAGCATCACCTAGACCTATGGTCATTATTTTAATGCCATTCTGCTGAAATTTTGATAGCTCACTGTTAGTAAGTTTGTATTTGATTTTTAAGCCTGGATTTCCCTCAAAATTCCAGTTAAACCCTGGTCTAGTAATTATACCGGTATCGTTACCATCGGTCAAAACAATCATATATTTAACACCTTGACTTGTCATATCAAATTTTGCAGCATATTCTCTAATCGCTCCTGACATATTGGTCCCATTAAAGTTTTGACATTTCTTTTTCAAGGAATTAATTCCTGTTTTTATCTCTTCTATATCTTTAGAATTTTCAACGATTTCACAAAGATCATCGGTAAAAGCGTAGACTGAGTATTCATAGTCATTAACACCCAAATTATCAACCAAAGAATTCATTAACGAAAGTCGTTTAAAGTCAGCATCTTTACCCAATGTCGAAACATTATCAGGCATCGTTTTACCACTATAAACATATTCAGGCGAATACATTGAAGCAGAATTGTCAAGAATAATCACTATTTGATTCTTGTACTGATTCCCTGGCTCAAAATTAGTATTGCCTAAAAAGTAAACATTATTAAAATTAGATACTTTAGCATAGAAATAACCATCTTTATATTTTGTTTCCAACTTAGTTAAATCATTACCATCGTTACTATATTCATAAATAGAATATTCTTTTACTTCATTTTTTTTAAAATAAATGATCATCTCTTGCGGCTTTTCTTCATTAGAAGTTACTAAAGTCATAGCATCACTAACAATGAAATCTCGATTGAAGCCATTATTTAAATCAACTTTATCTAAAAACGTATTCGCAATATTTCCTTTTCCTTTAATAACTGCATAATTATTTTTAGATTCATCATTGTCTTCATAGAACTCATAAGTACGAATCTTTTCATAACTATCTGCTTTTAAAGGATTTAAGCCCATAATCATTTCAACATTATCATATAGACCATCACCATCTGTATCATTTAAATAAGTCGATAAATTCAATTCTTTTTCTTTAATGTTAGGAATGCCATCACCATCATAATCTAAATAATCATTAGCGATCGTTAATTTATCATCATCTAATAAATCAATATCATTGCCCAAAATAGTAAAATTATATTCTTTACTAATTGAACCATTTGTGACAACTAAGGTATTTTTCCCCACTACAGCAGGAATAAAATCAACTTTTTTCCCCTTAAAAAAATCATATCCATTTATATTCCAAATGGTATTATTAGCATTGACAAGTAAACTGGTTTTAACTTTATAGGTCTGACCAACAAATTCTTGATAAGTGCATTCTTCATCTATATTTTCAATCAAAATCCAATGCGCACAAAATGAATAAACAACTAAAGCAATGAGTGATATAATTACCAAAATATCACAACATATTATTATCTTAGAATGCTTAAATAAAAAAGTTCGAATCATTAATAACCTTTTTTTAAATCCATTAGTTCTATTTTTTAAATCAGATTTCTCTATTATATTAAAATCGTCCATATCAATTAGCCCCTTCTATTTTACAATTATATCGTATAACAAAATTATCAATATAACAAGATACAAATATCCGAGTTGACACGATAAAAAAACATCAATTAAAAACTGATGTCCTTTTAAATAACTTTTTATAACTATTATTTATCTATGACTTTTTCAATGATATATCTTGGTCTTTGTTTAGTCTCATAATAAATTTTACCAATATATTCGCCAATTACTCCGATTGAAATCATTTGCAAACCGCCAATAAACCAAATCGATATAGTGATAAAGGTCCATCCAGGAACAGTCTCACCAAGAAGTTTGACAACAAGCGAATAAATCATAATAATGATGCTTATTAAAAGAATTAATAATCCAAGACCTAGAATCATACTCAACGGTTTAATACTGAAAGAGGTAATCCCATCGAAAGCAAAAGTTAGCATCTTTTTTAAAGGATACTTTGATTCCCCAGCGAAACGCACATTTCTTTCATAATAACAAATGGTACTCTTATAACCGACAAGAGGTACTAGTCCTCGCAAGAACAAATTGACTTCTTTATAATTAGATAAAGCTTCAAGAGCTGGCTTGCTCATTAATCGACAGTCAGCATGATTATAGACGATATCCACTCCAAGCATAGTCATCAAACGATAGAATCCTTGAGCAGTAAATCTCTTGAAAAAAGTATCTTTTTTACGATTGCTGCGCACACCATAGACGATTTCATATCCCTCACTATTTTTCGCAACCATCTCGTCAATAACATTGATATCATCTTGTAAATCAGCATCCATTGAGATGACTATATCCGCCTTTTCTTTAGCTGTCATAAGTCCTGCTAACAAGGCATTCTGATGTCCACGATTGCGTGATAACTTAACACCAGCATAAATATCATCTTTTTTAGTCAATTCCTCAATGATAGTCCACGTCTGATCTTTAGAACCATCATCAACAAACATAATTCTACTCTTCTTATCAATTTTCTTATTCTTAATTAACTTGTTCAATTTTTCTCTTAACTGCTTTGAAGTTTCTGGAAGAACAGCTTCTTCGTTATAACACGGAATGACCATATAAAGTACTTTACTCATTTTTATTATCCTTTCTTTTAAACAAATAGGCATAACGCCAATTATGTTCATTATTATATTTATCTTTCTTAATTAAATCATAATTTTCAAATAATTTTGGCTCTCTTTCATCTAATTCATCCAATTCTAGTGTTGTGCTATAGAGAATGAATTCGGTCTCTCTTTCTTCGATATACCTTGCAAAACTATCAAGATTATCTGGGAAACGCTCATAATCAAAATTTTGTTTTTCAAAGAAATATGTTGAAGGAATAATGCCTGAAGTAGTATATAGACCGCAATCCAAAGCATCCATATTGACTAAAGTTGGATGCGGTGATTGATTGACAATTTCTGCGTATCTATATTGAAACATCTCTTTTTTATCCATAAAGCGCATCTCTTTGTAATTGGCAAAGCACCACGCCAAACAAGTAGCTATAGTGACGGAAAATAGAATAATCTTTTTATCTTGTAATTTAACAAATTTATGGAGCAGCATAAATATAGCAGTCATACTTATAATTCCAAAAATGAGCATTGGAAATAAATAATATTTATAAAATCTTAATCCCCAAAACACTCCTAAAATGGTCAATAAATATATTCCGACAACAGCTATTCTACCCTTCCATTTAATATCGAATTTTAAAGATAAAATTGGTGCCAATCCCACAAGGGCTATGGCAAAGACACCACGATGATAAATCATCGATGCAAATTTTCTATAAATACGATATAATCTTCTGATTATATGCACACTAGTACCATCATTATAAGCTGTCATATTTAGGATGAAGTAAACGTTTATAAAATCATCTAAAGCATTATTAATTAAAAGATAGATAGCGGCGATGATGAATGGAATGATCATTCCGATCAAGAACCATACACACGCTAAAAAACTCTTCTTGTACTTTTTTGAAAAGAATAAATCAAAGAAAATTATCGCCATAAAGCCGAACCAAAATCCTAATAATGTATATTTGGTCAAAAGGACAAGTCCCGCTAAAAAGCCCGCTATGAATAAACGCTTATATGTAATTTCACCATTTTTAAAATGATCGAGAAAATAATACAGCGTAATGGCCATAAATGGTAAACAGAATTCTTCCGCTCCACCACCATGAACAAAAGATAAACTAGTACATATAAACGTTGCATAAAGAGGTATGATTGTATAGGCATAAATCTTTGGCAAAAAAAGATTTACGATTTTAAAACAATAGTACATACTGGTTGTAAAGAAAAGCAATTCAAAAACAAAAACCCCTAAAAAAGAAGTATTAGATATCAAGTAACCTAATCCATAAATAAAATATAAGAAAATGCCCTTCTGTTCAAAAATATCACGATATGGAACTACGTTGTTAAACATTGCTTTTCCGACTGTGAAAAAAGCATTAGCGTCAACCCAATCGTTAAATGGATAAAAAAAAGAACACTTACTAGTTAGAGATAAGATAATTAGCGAAACGATAAAACAAAAACTAATAATTTTTATAGATTCTATATTTTTTTTTAAAAATGACTTCATACTTCTCACCCATTTACAAAATGTATTTTAAACTTGTCTAGCATATTTGTCAATGTTGCCCTCGCTCAAAATTCAGTAAAATTTGTTTATTTTTAATTCCACCAGCATATCCTGTTAGATTGCCATTTTTTCCAATGACACGATGACAAGGAATTATTATAGATATCGGATTGTGACCAATCGCTCCACCAACGGCTTGACAAGACATTTTTTTATCAAGAATCTCTTCTACTCTTTTGGTTATTTCCCCATAAGATGTAATTTGACCATAAGGTATTTCTAACAATAAATTCCAAACTAATTTTTGAAAAGGACTACCACTAGGTTTGAGAGGCAAATCTTTAGGATTGGGTCTTTGCCCAGCAAAATATTTATTTAGCCAATCTTTCGCCTTTTCAAGAACCATATCATTTTGTAAAACAATATCTTCTTTAATGACAAAATTTTTTTGTCCCTCAATAAAAAGGCCAAGCAAGTTATCACCATCACTGATAATCGTCAAATTACCAATCAAAGAGGCATAATTAATATAATGAACTATTTTTTTGTTCATGTATCTCACTCTCAATTCTTTTTAATATTACAAAAGTATAACATCATCATTATTTATTTCCGTATAAATATTTTAAGTTTTAACCAAAATATATATGGAGGCTAACTATAATAAGTCAAGTACTTTTTAATAGTTTGTCATAAATGGAAAAGAAACCCACGCCAAAAAGATTT